>NZ_LUFI01000043.1:0-48456 GCF_005281675.1 Sphingobium sp. MP9-4
CAACATGCCCTAAGGCCTGTGGGGATTCATCGAGAGTTGATGACGGCTGCGGCGAGGTAGATGATGGCCTCGAAGCTGCTGTCGGTTTTGCAGGCGCGCATGGCGATGCGTTTGAACTCTTTGAGTTTGCAGAAGAAGTTCTCGATCAGGTGCCGCCATTTGTACATTTCGGCGTCAAGCGGGATGGGTATGGCACGGCGCGGATGCTGAGAGATAACGATCCCGGCCCCGCGTTCGTTGAGATCGGTGATGATGTCGTTGTTGTCGAAAGCCTTGTCGGCAAGCAATGCGCCAAACTCCACGCCTTCGATCAACGGCGCAACACCGACGCTATCGAAGCGATTGCCTGGCATCAGACGGAAGTGCACCAGGTTGCCCAAGGCATCAGTGAGCGCCAGTATCTTGGTCGTCATGCCGCCTTTAGAGCGGCCAATGGCCTGGCCCGAAGTCCCCCTTTTGCGCCTTGCCCATGACGATGAACCTTGACGATGGTGGCATCGATCATGGCGTATTCCATGTCAGGCTCATGCGTCAAAGCATCGAAAATCCGCTTGAAAACGTCCGCTTCGCGCCAGTCACGGAAACGCCGGAACACCGTATTCCAGTTTCCGAACTGGGAAGGCAGGTCGCGCCACGGACTGCCCGTTCGGACAATCCACAGCACCGCCTCCATAAATAGCCGATTGTTCCTACCGCTGCGTCCGGGATCGCTGATCTTCCCCAAACAGTGCGGCTCAATCTTCGCCCATTGGGCGTCGGTCAGTACAAAGCGATCCATCCGCAGTGTGAATCACATCTGCTGGTAAATGGGAATCCTAAATCCCCACAGGCCTTAGAGCATCCGCACCATCGAGACGCTGTCCGCGCCATAACTGTCGGCGGCAACCGGCGCGTCGACGAAACCCTGTCGGCGCCAGAAGGCATCCGCGCCGTTGACGGCGGTCAGGGTGATGCGATCGAAGCCAGCGGCGCGCGCCTGCGCGATGGTGAGGTCCACGGCCGCAGCAGCAGCGCCGGTGCCGCGCGCTTCGGGCAGCAGCGCCAGATCATGAAGATAATAGCGGTCGGCCGCGTCCGGCAGCCTGCCCATCAACTGGTCGAGCGCCGGCGGTCGGTCGCCGGCCCAGGGATGGGTGACGAGGTAGCCCAGCACCTCCCCGTCCCGCTCCAGCAGGAAGCAACCCGCCGGATAGAGGCGCAGCCGTTCGGCATAGATGGCAGGCTCCTCCGTATAGGCGCCATGAACCCGGTCGGAAATGGCCGCCGCCGCGTCCACATCCTCCTGCCCCATCGGTCGCCACTGGGCGCTGCCGCTCATGCCTCGACACCCAGGGCACGGCGATTGGCCGCCAGCAATTCCTCCGACAGCGCAGGATCGTCGACCGCGCGCGCCAGCACCATCGTGCCGACCAGTTGCGCCATGCGGGCGAGCGCCGCGTCGCGATCGGCGATACCGGCATTTTGCAACGCGGCGGTCAGATCCTCGAAGCCTTCGCGAAAGGCGGCGGCGAGCGGTCCGCCCTTGCGCGCAGCGTCCGGGCCGAGCGCGATCAGCGCGCAGCCGGTTTCGGGCGCGTCGCGGTTACGGGCGCTCAGATAATCGGCAGTGATCGCATCCGGCCCGTCCTCGGCCGACAGCCGACGCCACTTGGCCGCGCCGCGCGCGAGCGACGTGGCGCAGGCTTCTGCCGCCAACGCCTCCTTCGATTCGAACTGATTGTAGAATCCGCCGTGGGTAAGGCCGCATTCGCGCATCACCTCACCAATGCCGACGCCCTCCACACCACGGGCACGAAACAGGCGCGACGCCGCATCCACCACCTTCTCGCGATTGCGCTCGGCCTGTTCACGGCTGACTTTCATGATCCTGCATCTCCAATTGGCCTCTTGATCTTATATATGATACCTATCATTTAACGCCAGTCCGTTTTCCGGCTCGAGTATCAGTTCTGGGGCCAGTCCAAGGGGAAGTCGATGCTGTCCACCATGTTCGCCCGCCGCTTGGCCGCGCGCAATGTCCATTATGGCTGGGCGGTCGCGGGCACGACCTTCCTCACCATGCTGGTGGTCGCCGGCGCGGTCGGCGCGCCGGGCGTGTTCATCGTGCCGCTGCAGAAGGAGTTTGGCTGGAGCGCGGCGGATATTTCCGGCGCGCTGGCTATCCGTTTCCTGCTGTTCGGCGGTATGGGGCCTTTTGCCGCCGCCTTCATGAACCGCTTCGGCGTGCGGCGGATGATGCTGATTTCGCTGTCTATCGTCATTGGCGGCCTGCTGCTGTCGCTTGGCATGACGCAATTGTGGCAGCTCGTCCTTCTCTGGGGCGTGGTGATCGGCGTCGGCACGGGTCTCACCGCCATGGTGCTGGGCGCGACGGTCGCCACCCGCTGGTTCAGCGAGCGGCGCGGACTGGTGATGGGGCTGCTGTCGGCCAGCACCGCGACCGGCCAGCTCGCCTTCCTGCCGCTGCTCGCGAGCATGACCGGCAGCTATGGCTGGCGCGTGGCGATGCTGCTGGTGTGTGGCGCGATCCTGGTCGCGGCCGTCGCGGTCATGCTGTTGATGCGCGATCGGCCGTCGGACCTGAACCTTGCCCCCTATGGCGAACAGGCGATCCAGCCCGTCCCCGCCCAGCCGGCCAGCCTGGGCGCGCTGCTGGCAACGCCGCTTATCGTGCTGCGCGACGTGGCGAAGGTGCCGACCTTCTGGATCCTCTTCTTCTCCTTCTATATCTGCGGCGCCAGCACCAACGGGCTGGTCCAGACCCATTTCATCTCGCTGTGCGGCGATTATGGGCTGGCGGCTGTCGGCGCGGCGTCGATGCTGGCGATGATGGGGCTGTTCGATTTTGCCGGCACTTTGGCATCGGGCTGGCTCAGCGATCGTTATGACAATCGCTGGCTGCTCTTCTTCTATTATGGGCTGCGCGGCCTGTCGCTGCTCTATCTGCCGTTCAGCGATTTCTCGATCTACAGCCTGTCGCTGTTCGCCATCTTCTATGGCCTCGACTGGGTGGCGACGGTGCCGCCGACGGTGAAGCTGACCGCGCAGCGCTTCGGTCCGGAAAAGGCCAATATCGTGTTCGGCTGGATCTTTGCCGGGCATCAGCTGGGCGCGGCGAGCGCGGCGCTGGCCGGCGGCCTGTCTCGCACCGCCTGGCAAAGCTATATGCCCGCCTTCATCGCGGCAGGCATATTGTGCCTGATCGGCGCGGCGCTGGTGCTGCTCATCAACCGGGGCCGGACGCAGACGCTGGCCACGGCCTGAAGGAATCGATGACGGCGGCGCGCAGGGGCGCTAGTTTGCGGCCCATGAAAAAAGCCAAAGCCGCGCCTAAGCCTGCCTCCGCCCAGAAACGTCGCTCCCGCTGGATCAGCATCCCCCTCAAGGTCGCCATCGGCTTTGTCGGCCTGTCGGTGGGCACCGTGGTCATCTATCGCTTCGTGCCGCCGCCGGTGACGATCACTATGCTGCTCGACCCCAATGGCATCACCAAGGAATGGAAGCGCCTGGACGCGATCGATCCGGACATGCCGCGCGCGGCGATCGCGGCGGAGGATAGCCGCTTCTGCAGCCATCATGGCTTCGACGCGGTCGCGATTGCCCAGGCGATGCGCCACAATGCCAGCGGCGGGCGCATTCGCGGCGGCTCCACGATCAGCCAGCAGACAGCGAAGAATGTCTTCCTGTGGCAGGGTGGCGGTTTCGTCCGCAAGGGCTTCGAGGCCTGGTTCACCGTGCTGATCGAGGCGATCTGGGGCAAGCGACGGATCATGGAAGTCTATCTGAACGTCGCGGAGACCGGCATCGGCACCTATGGCGTGCAGGCCGGGTCAATCCGCTATTTCGGCCATGGCGCGGGCAAGCTGAGCCGGGCGGAGGCGGCGCGGCTGGCGGCGGTATTGCCGCTGCCCAAGAAGCGCGAGGCGATCGACCCGCATGGCTTCACCCGCCGCTATGGCAACAGCATCTCCGCCCGCATCCCGGTGGTGCAGCGCGACGGGCTGGACGACTGCCTGAACTGAGGCAGCGGCCGGGCGCCCGAAAATAGGAAATCGGGCACCTAACTTCCCATATTTCCCGCACATTTCGACATTTTATTGCGCGGTCCTGATCCTATCGGAAAGCGCGCACTAACCTATCCCCGATCATAATCGAGCGGCGGCGAATAGGACATGAAAAAGGGAGGCGCGGATCGCTCCGCACCTCCCTTTTTGCCTGTCGGCGTCTGGCTTAGAAGCCGATGATCAGCGAAGCGCTGATCGCGCGCG
Source organism: Sphingobium sp. MP9-4 (assembly GCF_005281675.1). Lineage (NCBI taxonomy): Bacteria > Pseudomonadati > Pseudomonadota > Alphaproteobacteria > Sphingomonadales > Sphingobiaceae > Sphingobium > Sphingobium sp. MP9-4. The sequence goes on from NZ_LUFI01000043.1 coordinate 4,269, forward strand.
GCGAACCGAAGTTCACGAAGGCCGAGGACGAGCTGGCGAGCGTATCCAGACCGCCGCTGAACGAGCCGACATAATATTTGTCGAACAGGTTGCTGACGTTCAGCTGGATCGCGCCCTTCTCCATGCCGACGCTGGCCAGCGAGTAGCGCAGGTCGAGGTCGACGACGGTGTAGGCACCGAACTTCGCACCGGGGAAGATCATCTTGCTGGTGCCATCGGTGAGCGTCACGCTCTGAATTTCACCGTTGATGTCGTTCAGATAGCGCGAGCTGGTCTTCTTCGCCTGGACGCCCAGGGTGAAGTCGCCCAGATTGCCCTGCAGACGGCCACCGAACAGATATTTCGGCGCGCTGCGTTCACGCTTGCCCGAGGTGCGGAGATAGGCAACGCCATCCTGCACATAGCACAGGCCGGCCAGAGCGATGTCGCTGGTCGCGGCGCAGCTGCCGGTCACGGCGTCGTTCTGGATTTCCGACTTGATGTAGGAACCGAACAGATAGGCGGTGATTTCCTTGATCGGGCTGTAGGAAATATTGGCGTCGACGCCATATTTCTTCACCGGACCCAGGTTGGTGTCGGTGCCGTTACCGTCGATGTCATAGGCAGTGACCAGACGGTTCTTGTACTTCGAGTACCAGCCGGTGACAGCAGCCTGCACCTTCGACGAGGTGTAGCGGAGGCTGGCGTCGAAGCTGTCCGAGGTTTCCGGCGCACGATAAGCGGAGTCGCTATCAACCGGGAAGATGAACGCGTTGTAAAGCGCATCGGTGCTGGGCACCGACAGGTTCTTGGCATAGCTGCCCGCGATGCTGATTTCCGGCGTGATCTTGAAGGTCGCGCCGACGTTCGGCAGGAACTTGTCATACTTCAGCTTGCGCGCCTGCGGCAGAGCCGAACCGGTCGCACGGCCGGTCGTCTCGTTGAAGCTGTAAGGATGGGTCGCGATATAGTCGGCCTGCTGGTCTTCCGGCACGCAGTTCACGAAACCACCCGAGCTGGTGGTGAAGCAATACTGGTTCAGTTCGCGCTTGAAGAAGGGCAGACGGCCACCGATCAGCACCGACAGCTTGTCCTCGAAGAACTGGCCGCGATATTCACCGGCGATCTGGTTCAGTTCGGCGATCGACTTGCGGTCACGCTTCTGCAGCGCGTTGCCGGCGGCATCCAGGACCGGATCGTTGATCGGGAACACGTCGAACGGCGTGCCACCATTGTCAAGGAAGCCAGCATAGCCGGTCTGGCGGTGACGGGCGCGATCATAGCTGTACGACAGACGGACGCGCTGGCCATCGCTGATCTCGTAAGCCAGGTTGGCGATGCCGACCCAGCGACGGGTGTTGGTCTGGCTCGGCTGGAGCAGGGTCACGCGACCCAGCACACCGTCACCGTTCAGGTCACGACCGAAATAGAAGCTGCCGCCATAGTTGCCGGTGCCGGTGAAGCCGGTCGAATCCGTGAAGAAGGTTTCGTTGGCGCTGGTGGTGCCGCCGCCATTGGCCTTCACCCACTGATAGGCGCCGTCGACCGACAGGGTCAAACGTTCAGCCAGGGTGAACTTCGAATTCGCGCGGACATTGCCGGTGTTCGAAGGGTTGAAACGACGCTCGAAATCGGTGCCGCAAGCGTTGGGGGTGCTGGTCTGGCTGACCTGGCAGGGATAGCCGCCGGCGATGTCGTAGAAACGATCGCTCTTGTCGCCGGTGAAGGCGCTGGCGCGGAAGGGCGAACCACCGAAGTTGTTGCGGTTCTGGTTATAATGGGCAGCGACCGAGATGAAGTCGCCGTTGCTGCCGATATCCTGCCAGATCTTGGCGTTATACTGCTGCTTCGACACCTTGCCATAATTGGCGAAGGCAGCATCGTTGCGAATGCGCGAAGCCGAGATCCAGGCCTTGGTGCCATGGCCGGTGAGGTCACCGGTGTTCACCACGCCGAACATGCGGAAATAGGGACGATCGCCGGCACCGTCGGCGACGATGTTGCCGTAGCTGACGCTGGCCAGAACGCCATAATCATCGCTCGGCTCAAGGGTCTTGATGTTGACGGTGCCGCCAACCGCAGCGGCGGTCGGGCTGTCGACGTCGGTCGAACCGAGGTTCACATTGACGTTCTCGATCAGTTCGGCGTCAACCTGCTGGTTGGTGTAGATCGCATAGTTGCCCGAGTCATTGAGCGGGATACCGTCAAAGGTCTGCGAGATACGGTCCGAGCTGAAGCCGCGGATGGTGAAGCTGCCGCCCGACGAACCCCAGGGATCGTTGTTGGTGAAGCTGACGCCCGGCACCAGGTTGATGATTTCGTTGACCGACTGACCCGGACGCTGCGCCTGGATGATTTCCTGGCCCAGAACGACCTTCGCCTTGGGCGAGTCAGGGATCTTCACGCCGCCAACGCCCTGGTTGACGACGGCGCCCGTCACGATGATCGAATCGAAATCGTCCGAACCGGTCGACTGCGCGAAAGCGACAGCCGGGGCAGCGACGGCGAGAATCGCGGCGCTGCACTTGAGAAACTGCTTCATTGACCCTTGTCCCTTTTTCAAGAGTGCGCCCCACGGCGCCATAACCATTTTGCTCTTCGAGCCGGCGCCGCATCTGGCGGCCACTGGCGACGCCCCTGTGATGCTATGATTGCAATTATGTTACAATGCAGGTGCGGGACTGTCACAATTGGAAGGACATCTGGGCAAGGCACTGAAAAACAGGCCGAAACATCAAACTATCATATTGATTTTATTGCATAATATGTCGAAATTTTACACCACGCCAACAGTGGTGCAATTATGCAACGGCGCAGGAAATTTTGTGCAGTGCGAAAGACTTGCACGAAAAAGGGGCCGGTGGATGGTCCACCGGCCCCTTTTGTTCCAGCCTGAACGGCGAATGAACTAGGCAGCGTCTTCCGCGCGCTTGTCCTTCTCGCTGAACACGCGAATCGGCTCCTTGGTCCCGGCGACGACATCCTTGTCGACCACCACTTCGCCAACGCCCTCCATCGAGGGCAGGTCGAACATGGTATCGAGCAGGATCGCTTCCAGGATCGAACGCAGGCCACGAGCGCCGGTCTTGCGCTCGATCGCCTTCTTCGCGATCGCGGTCAGAGCATCGTCGGTGAAGCTCAGTTCGACATTCTCCATGTCGAACAGCTTGCCATATTGCTTGACCAGCGCGTTCTTGGGCTCGACCAGGATCTTGACCAGTGCGGTCACGTCCAGATCCTCCAGCGTCGCGATCACCGGCAGACGGCCGACAAATTCGGGGATCAGGCCGAACTTCAGCAGATCTTCGGGTTCGCTCTGACGCAGCAGTTCGCCGGTCTTGCGCTCTTCGGGGGCCGCAACATGGGCGCCGAAGCCGATCGACTTGGCTTCCAGACGGTCACCGATGATCTTTTCCAGACCCGCGAACGCGCCGCCGCAGATGAACAGGATGTTGGTCGTGTCGACCTGCAGGAACTCTTGCTGCGGATGCTTGCGACCACCCTGCGGCGGAACCGAGGCGGTCGTGCCTTCCATCAGCTTGAGCAGCGCCTGCTGCACGCCCTCCCCCGACACGTCGCGCGTGATCGACGGGTTTTCGGCCTTGCGGCTGATCTTGTCGATCTCGTCGATATAGACGATGCCGCGCTGCGCCTTCTCGACATTATAGTCGGAGGCCTGGAGCAGCTTGAGGATGATGTTCTCCACGTCCTCGCCGACATAGCCGGCTTCGGTCAGCGTGGTGGCATCCGCCATGGTGAAGGGCACGTCGAAGGTCTTGGCCAGCGTCTGCGCCAGCAGCGTCTTGCCACAGCCGGTCGGGCCGACGAGCAGGATGTTCGACTTGGCCAGTTCCACCTCGCCCGGCTTGGAGCCGTGATTGAGGCGCTTGTAATGATTGTGGACCGCGACCGACAGGACGCGCTTGGCGCGCTTCTGGCCGATCACATAATCGTCAAGCACATCGCAGATTTCCTGCGGGGTCGGCACGCCGCCATCCTTCTTGCCGACGAGACCGCCCTTGGTCTCCTCGCGGATGATGTCATTGCACAGTTCCACGCATTCATCGCAGATGAAGACGGTCGGCCCCGCGATCAGCTTGCGCACCTCATGCTGCGACTTGCCGCAGAAGGAGCAGTAAAGCGTGCTTTTTGAATCGGAGCCCGTAAGCTTAGTCATTCGCCAATCTTTCCTCCCCGCCGTCGGCACCATGCCGGATCTGGCCGGGGATATTCTGGTCCAAAGGCCATCCTAGACCGGGGCACGGCGGTTTCACAAGGGGTGATATACCGCGCCCCGGTAAAGATCGCCTTTAGGCTTCCGCGGATTCCGCAGCGGCCGGGCGGCGATCGAACACTTCGTCGACCAGACCGAACGCCTTGGCTTCGTCAGCCTCCAGGAAGGTGTCGCGGTCCATCGCCCGCTCCACCGCTTCCAGCGACTGGCCGGTATATTTCACGTAGAGATCGTTGAGGCGGCGGCGAATCCGAAGGATTTCCTTGGCCTGGATCTCGATATCCGACGCCATGCCCTGAGCGCCGCCCGACGGCTGATGGACCATGATGCGGGCGTTGCTGAGCGCGATGCGCTTGCCCGGTTCGCCGGCGGCCAGCAGGAAGCTGCCCATCGAGGCGGCCTGGCCGATGCAGACGGTGCCGACCTGGGGGCGGATATATTTCATCGTGTCGTGGATCGCCATGCCCGCCGTGACGACGCCGCCCGGCGAGTTGATGTACATCCAGATGTCCTTCTTCGGATTTTCCGATTCGAGGAACAGAAGCTGGGCGACGATCAGCGAGGCCATATGGTCCTCGACCTGGCCGGTCACGAAGATGATCCGCTCGCGCAGAAGACGCGAGTAAATATCGAAGCTGCGCTCGCCACGGTTCGATTGCTCGATGACGATGGGAACCAGCGCGGCCATGGGATCATGCATGATGTTGGTCATTGTGCTCTTTCAGTCAGGTGCTTTTGCCCGACCCCCTACATCGGCACAAAACCCGACTGGTTCAAGGGGGAACCATGTGTCACCCCTACCGTTCCACAATCGTTTCAAATCGCGACAGGGGGAACAAGCCGATGGTTTCCGACGTGCATTCCGATATTCCGCCCCATGACGGCCGGGCCGGACCGGGCCTGATCGCCGCCTTCTCCTTCGGTTGGAAGGCGCTGGCGCTGCGTGGCGTGGTCTCGATCATCCTGGGCATCATCGCCCTGGCCTACCCGTTCAGCGCGCTGTTCGCGCTGACGCTGATCTTCGCGGTCTATGCGCTGGTCGACGGCATATTCTCGGCGATCAGCGCCTTTCGCCGGATGGGCCATGGCCGCCACTGGGGCGCGATGCTGCTGCGCGGGCTGCTGGGCATTGCCGTCGGCATCATCTTCATCGTCACTCCGATCGCGATGACGATCACCTATGCGCTGCTGACCGTGTTCCTGATCGCGGGCTGGGCGATCATCGCCGGCGGGCTGGAAATCATCGCCGCGATCCGGCTGCGCAAGGAGATAGAGGGCGAATGGCTGCTGGCGCTGAGCGGGCTACTCTCGCTGCTGCTAGGCCTGTTCGTCCTCTATCTGGCCCTTGCCAACCCGCATGTGTCGGTGGCCATGCTGGGCTGGGGCATCGGCTTCTATGCGCTGGTGACGGGCGTCACCCTGCTGATCCTGGCGATGCGACTGCGCCGCCGGGTTCAATCCTTCAAGGCGTAGTCGCTGGGCGCGCGGAAGGCGAGATAGGCGAGCCGCCGCACTTCGCGGCGGCCGCGCACCACCGTGTCGAGGATGAGGCCACACATGCCGCTCAGGGTCGCCAGGATCATGAGGCCGGTGACCAGGATTGCGGTCGGGAAGCGGGGCACCAGTCCGGTCTGCGCATAGGTGACGATCAGCGGCACGGCCAGGCCGAGCGCGAGCGCCGCGAGGAAAGCGGCGATGATACCGAAGAACAGGATCGGCCGCTCGATGCGATAGAGGGTGATGATCGTGCGCAGGATTCGCCAGCCGTCGCGATAGGTGGACAGTTTGCTCACCGACCCTTCGGGCCGCGCGCCATAGGCGGTCATCACTTCGGACACCGGCATCGCCAGTTCGAGGGCATGGACGCTGATCTCGGTCTCGATCTCGAAGCCGGCGGACAACACCGGGAAGCTCTTGACGAAACGGCGCGAGAAGACGCGATAGCCCGACAGGATATCGGTGAAGCTGCGGCCGAAAAGCTGCTTCAACAGGCTGGTGAGCGCCCAGTTGCCGAAGCGATGGCCACGCCGATAGGCTGCCTCGACCTGGTCGCGGCGGCAGCCCACCACCATGTCGAGATTATCCTGCAGCATGGCGGCGATCATCTGCGGCGCGGCAGCGGCCTCATAGGTCGCGTCGCCATCGGCCATGATGTAGATGTCGGCATCGACATCGGCGAACATGCGGCGCACGACATGGCCCTTGCCCTGCTGGGCCACGCGGCGAACGATCGCGCCCGCGCCGGCCGCCAGTTCGCGGCTGCCGTCGCTGCTGTTATTGTCGAAGACATAGATTTCGGCATGGGGCAGCGCGCGGCGGAAATCCTCCACCGTCTGCACGATCGCCCCGGCCTCATTATAGCAGGGCAGGATAACGGCGACGCGCGGATGACCGACGCCAATGTTCGAAAGATTGTCCATATCCATAAATTGCCCCAACCTATGCTGACCAAATATGGCCGTCGCCCGTCAGACCGGCGGCGGCAACATGTATCGCGCAACGACGGTCAGCGCCAATATGGCTGACGGCACACCCACCGTTGCCACCGCCAATGCCGAATGTCGCCGCATCATGGCCCTTATCGTCGCATCGGACAATGCGAGCGGCAGGGCCAGACAAACCGCCAATGTCGTAAAGAAGAAATAGCGCTGATCGGTCGCCACCCCGACAAGCAGGAAGGTGCCTGTATATATCAAGGCAAGCCATATCAATATCGCGCAGACACGCAGCAGCGCATCGCGCGAGACGCGCAGCGCGGCAATGATCCAAGGCAGCAGCGCCAGCGCGATGGCGACCATCATCACGGGCGAGGTCAGCGGCGAATAGCGGACCTGGTCCAGCAACCGGTTCTTGAACGATCCGCCCCGGTTGCCGGCGGTGTTCAACTTGCGCACGGCTTCGGTATGATGGACCGGCACCCAGAAATAGAGGGTCGAATTATAATGGGTCAGGCGATGGCGCAGATAGGCCAGCGGATGATGCCGGATCGCTCCAGTCCAGCGTGACGACAGCGATGCGCCCCCGCCATCCCGGATAGCCTGCTCGACATTCTTGAGCACATGGCAATTCCAGTGGGCATAGGCCAGCGTATCCCACATGATCGGGCTGTAGCAGCGATGGACATCCTGCGTCAGCGCCTGCGCGCCCGGCAGATCGGCCAGGATATCATCCCCGCCCCGCACCATGATGCCGGCGATGTCGAATATCTGCAGCGACCGGATCGCCCCGGCATCCGATGCGCCAAGGATGCGATGATTGACGATGTTGCTGGCCGGGACCAGCAGCACTCCGCCGACCGCGGACAGCGCCAGCATCAGCACAGGCCGTGCCATCAGCGCCGGCCGGCCGGCAAAGACCAGCATCGGCGCAACCAGGAACACGGCATTGTTGCGGACCAGCGCCGCCATGACGACGATCAGCAGCGCCAGCACCCAGCACAGCGTCCGGGCCGGCCGCGCGGCGACGAGCCCTTCCTGCACCGCCCCGATGATCGCCACGGCCAGCAGCAGCATCACCGCCATCATGATGTCCTTGGCGATGTTGACGCTCATCATCAGCAGCATCGGCTGGGCCGCGAGGAAGATCATGCAATAGGCGCAGAGCCACCGGCCGCGTCGCGCCGGCAGGCTGGCCAGAAGCGCAACGCCGCAGCCGTAGAAGATCGTGTCGAAGGCAAAGATCGGCCCGGTGCCCGCGCCGAACAGGGTCAGCGCTTCCCAGATCCGCGCCATCAGCGGCGGATGCCAGTCGTTGAACCGGCCGGTGACGATCTGATGATATTGGCTGTTGCTGTCGCTGTTCGGCTCACCGGGAAAGCGCAGGAGGAAGAAGGCGAGAAACAGGAACAGGCAGACGCCCACCAGGAGCCACCTGTTCATCAGCAATTGCCCAAGACCCCGACCAGAACCGCCCTTGACGACTTGCATAAGCCCTCCGCGATCAGTTCATCGCCTGATCCCTAGTTTCGGGCCTTCATCAGAATATATTGCAGCGCAAAAATAAAGATCAGGAAAAGCGCGTATGATCCCGGCGTTCGCGCCGAGGGCTGATCGCCACCCGAGACACCATGCAAAACGCCCGCCCTTCCCTGTCGGGAAGAACGGGCGTTCCGATTTGCTGGCTGGAAAGGCTTATTCAGCCTTGGCAGCGGCCTTCTTGGCCGGAGCCTTCTTCGCCTTGGGCTTTTCCTCGGCGACAGCTTCCTCAGCCGGGGCTTCGTCCTTCTTGGCGGCAGCCTTCTTGGCCGGAGCCTTCTTGGCGGGCGCTTCCTCGGCTACGGCTTCGGCCTCGGCGGGCTCGGCCTTCTTCTTGGCAGCAGCCTTCTTCGCCTTGGGCTTTTCGTCATGGTCATGGCCGCAGCCCGGACCGTGGACGTGGGGCTTCAGATCGCCATCTTCGGCTTCGATCGCGGCTTCCAGTTCCTCACGGCTGACAGCACGGTCGCTGACTTCCGCCTTTTCGAACAGGAAGTCGACGACCTTGTCCTCATAGAGGGGCGCGCGCAGCTGGGCGGCGGCCATCGGATCCTGGCGGACATACTGCACGAAACGCTCACGATCCTGCGGGCTGTACTGCTGGGCAGCCTGCATGATGAGACGGTTCATTTCATTGTCCGAAACGACGACATTGTTGGCCTGGCCGATTTCCGACAGCAGCAGGCCCAGGCGCACGCGGCGCACGGCGATGCCGCGATAATCTTCCTTCTCGGCTTCCATTTCGGCCAGAGCGGCTTCCGGATCGGCTTCGTGGCTGGCTTCATGCTGAAGCTGCTGCCAGATCTGGTTGAACTCGGCTTCCACCATGCTCGGCGGAACGTCGAAGTCGTGCGAAGCGGCCAGCTGGTCGAGCAGCTTGCGCTTCATATAGGTGCGGGTCAGGCCATTATGCTCCTGCTCGATCTGGCCCTTGAGCAGATCCTTGAGCTGGTCGAGACCTTCCAGACCCAGCGACTTGGCGAAGTCGTTGTCGAGCTTGGGCTTGTCGGCGTTCAGCACCGACTGCACGGTCACGTCGAAGGTCGCGGCCTTGCCGGCGAGGTGCGCGGCGCCATAATCTTCGGGGAAGGTGACTTCGATGGTCTTTTCTTCGCCCTTCTTCACGCCGCCGAGCTGCTCTTCGAAGCCGGGGATGAACTGGCCCGAGCCGATCTTCAGCTTCACGCCTTCGGCCGAACCGCCTTCAAACGCTTCACCGTCGACCTTGCCGACGAAGTCGATGACCAGCGTGTCGCCGTCCTTCGCCTTGTGGCTGGCGGCATATTCTTCCAGAGCCCCCTGCTGGGTGGCGATGCGGCCGGCCTGTTCCTCGACCTGCGCGTCGCTGACTTCGGCAGTCAGGCGCTCCAGCTTCAGACCGTCGATGCTCGGCGCTTCGATCACGGGCAGAACTTCCAGTTCCACCTTGACCTGCGCGTCCTTGCCAAACTCGAAGCTTTCGTCCAGCTCGACCGAAGGCTGCATCGCGGGACGCAGCTTCTGATCGGCGATCAGCTTCTGAACGCTTTCCTGGATGGAATTGTTGAGCGCGTCACGCTGCAGGCTTTCACCATGCATCTTCTTGACGAGGTTCGCCGGCACCTTGCCGGGGCGGAAGCCGGGCATCCGCACCTGCGGCGCAATCGCCAGCACTTCCTTCTCAACGCGGGCGTCGATATCCTTCGACGTGATGGTCACGGTGTAGGCGCGCTTCAGGCCCTCGTTCAACGTCTCGACAGTCTGCATCTCTTCTCTCAAACGCTTTCTTAGCTGAATCTCGTTGGCGCCGGATCAAGCCAAGCCTGACACTGGTGCGGGCGAAGGGACTCGAACCCCCACATCTTGCGATACCAGAACCTAAATCTGGCGCGTCTACCAGTTTCGCCACGCCCGCATCGGTCGCCGGTCGGCGCGGCATAGAGAAAAGCATTGGCGAGAGCAAGGGATATGGATGCATTGATGGAACCGGCATCCTTGCCCGCGCGTAGCTTCTTCTTTGCAGGAGAGCATAGCATGGCCACCCAGCCCGATCCAGCGCCCGACCCCCTGCCCCCGCCCGACCGGATCGAACCCCAGTCGCCGCCCGAAACGCCGCCGCCCGCGACTCCGGACGAGACTCCGATCAACGAGCCGCCCGAAATCATCCCTGGAGAACCCGACTATGACCAGCCCGACAGCGCGCCGGACGAGGTTCCGCCTGACATAATTTCGTAACCACGCAACAAAAGAAGGCGCCCGAAAACTTTTTTGCAACAGGGTGGAACTTTTTATGGCGGATTACGGAATATGCGTAATCACGTGCTGGACACCCCCCGGAATCCATGATTGAAATGTGACAACAAAAAGAAATTCAGGAGAGGCGCGCTGACATAAAAGGGGGTCGACGTGCATAGGGTTCGCGCCAAGCTAGAGTGGTTCAAGACCGTGATTTTGCCGCAGGAAGCTGCCTTGAGGGGCCGCCTGCGTCGCATTTTGCCCTCCACCCACGAGCTGGAGGATATGGTCGCCGAAGTTCTTGCCCGTGCCTATGCCACGGAGAACTGGGAAAATGTCACCACCGGGCGCGCCTATCTCTTCACCATCGCCCGCAACCTCGTCATCGACACCGCCCGCCGCAACAAGGTGGTGAGCTTCGAGACGATAGCCGATCTGGAATTGCTGGGCGGCGAAAACACCATCGAGGCACAGCTCCACGCCCGCGAGGCGCTCCGCCAGGTCGAAGCGATTGTCGATTCGCTGCCCACCCAGTGCCGCCGCGTCTTCATTCTTCGTCGTATCCACGAAAAATCGATGCTGGAAATAGCGGAGGAAATGTCTCTGTCCGTTTCTACTGTTGAAAAACATCTGGCCAAAGCGATCGGCATAGTTATGCGGGCCTGGGCAGAACGTGAGGAAACGGATTTCGAACGTGCAGGCGTCGGGACCAGGTTCAAACAGCGGGGACAGGGACGCGATCGCGTTGGAAGCCGCGCGCCTGCTGGCCAGGCTTAACAGCGACCCTACCCCCCAGGACGAAGACGAGATATGTGCGTGGATCGAGGCCGATCCGCGCCATGGCGTGGCCTTTGCCCGCGCCGAAGCCGCCTGGGAGGCGGCCGAGCGGCTGAAGAGCGCCGCCGCCGAAGTCAACCTGCCCCCGCTCGAAGCGATCGTCAGCGAGGAACAGCAGCGCCGCCTGTCGCGCAACATCATGATTGCCGCCGGCATCGCCATCGCCTTCTTCATCGTCGCCGCGATCGTCACCATCCGCACTTTCAGCGGCGTGGATCGCTATGAGACGGCGGTCGGCCAGATCCGCGACGTCGCGCTGGCCGATGGCTCCATCCTGCACCTCAACAGCAACAGCGAAGCAGAAGTCCGCTTCACCGACATCGGCCGCAAGGTGCGCGTGCTTAAGGGCGAAGCCTCCTTCGACGTGGCCCATGACAAGGGCCGCCCCTTCGACGTGGAGGTGCGATCGGCCCAGATCCGCGCCGTCGGCACCGCCTTCAACGTGCGCATGCGCCCGTCGGTGGTGGAACTGACCGTCACGCAAGGCACGGTCACGGTCCATTCGGGCAATAGCGGGCTGGAAAAGGTCAGCGCCGGCAGCGGTGCCGTGATCCAGTCGCGCAGCATCGACCTCACCCATCTCAGCCCCAAGCTGATCGACCAGCGCACCGCCTGGCGCGACCAGATGGTCGAGCTGGACGGGGAAACGATCGAGCAGGCGGCGAGCGAGTTCAACCGCTATCGCCGCGCGCCGATCCTGATTGGCGACGCCCGCGTCTCCTCGCTGCGGGTCGGCGGGCGCTTCCGCGTCAGCGACAGCAAGGAATTCCTCTCCGCCCTGCAACTGAGCCTGCCGATCCGCGCGGTGAATGGCGAGGATGGATCGGTGATGCTGCTTTATCGCGATGAACCCGATGGCGCCGACATCATGGCAGCACCCAGCGAATAAGGCCGGTCAGCCGAGCAGGTCGCTTACCAGTTCGGGCACAAGTTCGCTTGCCGGGCCAAGCCGGCTTTCCTCGAAATAGCTGCTGCCCGCCGACGGATCGAGATTGAGCTCCAGCGTTCGAGCGCCATAATGACGCGCCATCTGGACGAAACCGGCGGCCGGATAAACCGCGCCCGACGTGCCGATCGACACGAACAGGTCGGCCTGCGCCAGCGCTTCCTCGATCCGCTCCATATCATAGGGCATTTCGCCGAAGAAGACGATGTCAGGCCGCAGGCTGGGCGCGCCGCAACCGGCGCAGGCGCTGCCGGGCGGCAGCGGATCGGCCCAGGCCACCGCCTTGCCACAGGCGGCACAGAGGGCGGACTTCAATTCCCCATGCATGTGGAGCAGCCGGGTCGCCCCTGCCCGCTCATGCAGGTCATCGACATTCTGGGTGACGATCAGCAGGTCGCCGGGCCAGGCGCGGTCGAGCGCAGCCAAGGCTTCATGCGCCGGATTGGGTGCCACCTCCGCCAGCTTCGCCCGCCGCTCGTCATAGAAACGATGCACCAAGGCCGGATTGCGCGCCAGCGCCTGCGGCGTGCAGACATCCTCCACCCGGTGCAAAATTGGAACTCCGTTTTCGTCAGCGGTTTCCCAGTAGCTGACGGCTCCCTTGGTTCTGAACGTCGCGATGCCGGATTCGGCCGATATGCCCGCGCCGGTGAGGATGACGATGTTCTGGATATCCTGCCTCACCATTCGCGCCATTCGTCTATTTCGTCCACAAGCGCCTTCTGCCGTGCGCAATGCGCCATCTCCTCCAGCACCGCACAGATGTCTTCACGCTCCTCGGTTTCGATCACGCCACCAGCTTTTTCGTCAGCGTCATTGAACCAGATGACGGTTTTCTTGAGGATCGCCCGAACATCTGCCCTTTTCGGTTTTGGACCTAGTTCCTTGAGGGCAGCACAAGCATCGTGGATCGTTGCGCGTGCGGCTGTTGTGAACTCTTCCGGTGGGAATGGCGGTGATGGCGACCAGCGCTCGAAGGGCGTTTCGGATTGAAGCTGGTCCCATGTGAGTTTGCTCAATCGTGTGCGATATCGCTCTTCCTTTGCCGCTCGGTCAGCAGCGTCCTTGGCATTCTTCTTCTCATTTTCGATGACGAAGGCTTCACGATCGTTGGCCCAGCGCCATTCTCCCTCTGCTGCATGATTGGCAGCACGTAATGTAGAGAAGCGTGATCCCGCAGCATAAGTCGCAATCTCATGGGCGAACTGCTGCTCCCTACGGAATACGGCTTGCATACCTACGAAGCTGAATTCGTCCAGATCGCCTTCCCGCCGCCACCAATCATGGAGGACGCCGAATACAGCAGCCCTCCCGGTATGGGCAAAGCGATGCTCATTGATAATGGACGAACTTCCAACCTCAGCGATGCTCGGAGGCGTAGCCCAGATGCCGTCCAGCACAGCGACCGCGACGTGCTTATCATCAACGCCTACCACTTTAATAGCGGCATAGCGATCAGTCGCCGGTGGGGAAAATTCCGAATCTGGCCGGGTGCGGAAGGAATATATTTGCCCGCTTACCGGCTCATTCGGGAAAGGAGCAAATCCAGTGGCGTTCACAGGCACGGTTAACTTCTCCGTCCTGCCGTCTGAGACACCTCCGAAAAGCCGCGTCAGAAAATCCTTCATGCTACCTCGCAAAAACGGAGAAGACGGGCAGAGCATTCCTCCTCCACCCGATGCCCCTCCCACAAGCCATCCGGCTCGCGAAAGGTGGCAAGCCCCCTCTCGGCCGAAATGCCCGCGCCGGTGAGGATGACGATGTTGCGGATGTCGGTCGGCATGGCGGGCACCTCGGCAGCAGGCTTACGCTTTGGTCAGCATCTTCTGGGCGCTGGTCTTGATGAAGTCGGAGATCGGCCCGGACATCATCTTGAGGAACATCGGGATCGACACGGTGCCGCGCACCTTGTCCTCCTCGATCAGCAGCTTGACCGGGATGGTCTGGGCCATGGCCGAGATTTCCATGTCCAGCGCATAGTCGGACGGCCAGGTCGCGGTCATGGTGCCGCCACCGGGGATATGCTGTTCCAGCTTGGGCAGGCCCTGTTCGACCCGGCGCTTCGCCTCGTCACGGCCGAGGTCGTGGGGAATGTCGATATCCATCCTGTTTGTCCTTGTTCTGATGGTCAGTTCTGAAAGGCGATGTCGAGCGGCGGCAGGCCCGCGATGGTCGCCTGCACCGCCTGGCCGGGCGCGATCGGGCCGACGCCGGCAGGCGTGCCGGTGAAGATCAGGTCGCCGGGCGCCAGTTCCACATAGGTGGAGAGAGTGGCGATGATTTCGGGCACCGACCAGATCATGTCGGACAGGTCGCCCGACTGGCGCGGGTCGCCATCGATGCTGAGCGCAATGGCGCCGCTGGCCGGCGGCGTGCCGGGATGGATCGGGCCGATCGGCGCGGAGCGATCAAAGCCCTTGGCCATGTCCCAGGGACGCCCCGCCTTCTTGGCAACCGCCTGCATGTCGCGGCGGGTGAGGTCGATGCCGACCGCCCAGCCATAGATCAGCGCCAGCGCATCCTCGACCGCGACATCCGTGCCGCCCGCGCCGAGCGCGACCACCAGTTCGACCTCATGATGCAGATCCTGCGTGCGCGTGGGGAAAGGCAGCAATGCGCCATTCTCGACCACGGCATCGGCCGGCTTGGTGAAGAAGAAGGGCGGCGCGCGATCGGGATCGCCGCCCATTTCGCGCGCATGTTCGGCATAATTCTGCCCGACGCAGAAGATGCGGCGGACGGGGAGGCGATCGGCGCTGCCGTCGATCGGCAGGGTCGGAACGGAGAGTCGGGGAAGATCGAGCATGGCCATCTCTTAGCCATGGTCGGTCGCCTTTCCCAAGAAATTCATGGTGCCGGATGACAAAGGGCCGCCGCTCTGGCATCGCGCGCTCACTTATCTTCAAGGAACGGATCAGGGCATGACCAGCATCGGGATTTTCGGCGCCGCCGGGCGCATGGGCCGCGCCATCGCGCAGGCCGCGGCGGAAGCCGGGCTGACCGTGGCGGGCGGCACCGATCGCGACGGCAGCGGCGAGTTGGCGCCGGGCGTCGCGATCACCAGCGATCCGCTGGCGCTGGCACAGACAGCCGACGTGCTGATCGACTTTTCCGTGCCAGCCGCGCTTTCCGCCAATCTCGACGCCTGCATCGCCGCGAACAAGCCGATCCTGATCGGCACGACGGGGCTGGAAGCTGAGCATCATGCGCTGATCGACCAGGCGGCAGCCCGCATCCCGGTGCTGCAGACCGGCAATACGTCGCTGGGCGTCAACCTGCTCGCCGCGCTGGTGGAAAAGGCCGCCGCCAGCCTGGGCGACGATTGGGACATCGAGATCGTCGAGATGCATCACCGCCACAAGGTGGACGCGCCGTCGGGCACCGCGCTGCTGCTGGGCGAAGCAGCGGCGAAGGGGCGCGGCATCGCGCTGGCCGACCATAGCGAGCGCGGCCGCGACGGCATCACCGGCGCACGGGCGAAGGGCGCGATCGGCTTTGCCGCGCTGCGCGGCGGATCGGTCGCGGGCGACCATCAGGTCATCCTGGCGACCGAGGGCGAGCGGATCGAGCTTGGCCATCGCGCCGAAAACCGCAGCATCTTCGCGCGCGGCGCGATCAAGGGCGCAAGCTGGCTCGCCGGCCAGCCGGTCGGCCGCTATGACATGAAGGGCGTATTGGGGCTCTGATGCCATGAACAAGGCGCAGATCTTCGACTTTTTCAGCCGCCTGGCAGAGGCCAATCCGGCGCCGGTGACGGAGCTGGAATATGGCAATGCCTATCAGCTGCTGGTCGCTGTCACCCTGTCGGCGCAGGCGACCGATGTCGGCGTCAACAAGGCGACCCGCGCCCTGTTCCGCGAAGTCGAAACGCCCCAGCAGATGGTCGATCTGGGCGAGGATGCGCTGAAGCAGCACATCAAGACGATCGGACTGTTCAACACCAAGGCGAAGAATGTCATCGCCCTGTCCGAGATATTGGTACGCGATTTCGGCGGTGAGGTGCCGCAGGATCGCGACGCGCTGACCACCCTGCCCGGCGTCGGCCGCAAGACCGCCAATGTCGTGCTCAACACCGCCTTCGGGCAGGAAACCTTCGCGGTCGACACCCATATCTTCCGCGTCGGCAACCGCACCGGCCTGGCGCCGGGCAAGACGGTGCTGGCTGTCGAGGACAAGCTGGAAAGGCGCGTGCCCCAGCCCTTCCGCCGCGACGCGCATCACTGGCTGATCCTGCATGGCCGCTATGTCTGCAAGGCGCGCAAGCCCGAATGCTGGCGCTGCATCGTGTCGGACCTGTGCCGCTTCAAGCCCAAGACGCCGGAACCCGGCAGCGTCGCGAAAGCCGCCTGATCGCGCCGGCCAGCGGTGCTAGGATCGGTACGGAAATCAGCTCCGCGAATCGTCTTTTCAGCGCGAAGGAGAGAGACAATGTCCATCCGCCCCATTCTCACCGCCGGCCTGCTGCTGGCCTGTGGCCTGACGCCTGCTTTCGCCAAGACCAAGGACAAACCGGATCCCTATGTGCCCAGCGGCGATCCGGTCGATTGCATCTCGATAAGCCAGATCCGATCGAGCAGCGTCCGCGACGATCGCACCATCGATTTCGAGGTGAGCGGCAAGAAAATCTACCGCAACAGCCTGCCCAACAGCTGCCCCAGCCTGGGCTTCGAGCGACGCTTTTCCTATCGCACCAGCATCTCGCAGCTCTGTTCGGTCGACATCATCACCGTGCTGTTCAACGCCGGGCCGGGCCTGCAACCGGGCGCCAGCTGTGGCCTGGGCAAATTCCAGCCGATGGTGAAGGCCCCGAAATAAGTTTCGGGAACAGGTGATTTTGTGGCTGGCGCGGTTCGAAGCCCTTTGCTAAGCGCCCCTTCTGACCAGCGTCATGCACCCATAGCTCAGCTGGATAGAGCGTTGCCCTCCGAAGGCAAAGGCCAGTGGTTCGAATCCACTTGGGTGCACCAAAATCTCGCATAGATCGGCTGGCTGACGCGCAGTTTCCTATTTTAGCGTTACGGAACGCTGGCGCCGATTGGTCGATTTCTGAGCCGTGATGCGATCAACGCATGATGACGAGGCGGCCTAAACCGATCTCGCTCCGGCATCGGCAAGCGGCATTGGCGCGAACGAAAAAAGATTGTCCCCGCCCTGCTCCAGGTCGAGCAGATATTTCTTGGTTTCCATCCCGCCGGCAAAGCCGGTGAGCGCGCCGTTGCTGCCGACCACCCGGTGACAGGGCGCGATGATCGAGATCGGGTTGCGGCCATTGGCGGCGCCGACGGCACGGGTCGCGGTCGGGCGGCCGATGGCGCGGGCGATGTCGGCATAGCTCCGCGTCTCGCCGAACGGTATGTCGAGCAGCGCGGCCCAGACCTGGCGCTGGAAATCCGTGCCCTGAAAATGCAGCGGGACGGAGAAATGCCGCCGCTGGCCGGCGAAATATTCCGATAGCTGGGAAGCCGCGTCGCGCAGGACCGGATGGTCGGTTGCTTCGGACCGGGCGCCCAGGCGGACGCGGGCGGGATCATCGTCGGGCCACAGGACCGCCATCAGTCCTTCGTCACTCGCGACCAGGGTCAGGTCGCCGACCGGCGAGGGCATCGTCATACAGGCCAGGGTCATCGTCATCCTCCATGCGTCATCGCTGGAGATAGGCGATGATCCCCGCCCCCGCTTCCTGCCGCTTGCGGTCAAAGTCCGCAAGCGGCAGGCCGCATCATTTCAGGCCGCCACCCATGGCGCGATACAGTTCGATCATGTTGGTGAGCCGCGCCAGCCGCGTCGTCACCAGGCTCTGCTCCGCGCTCGACAGGGTCCGCTGCGACACCAGGGTCGGCAGGAAGCCGTCGACACCCGCGCGGAAGCGGGCCTGCGTCAGGTCATAGGCCTTGCGCGCAGCATCCCGCTGCGAGGTCTGCGCCTCGACCTGATCGGTCATCGTGCCACGCCGGGCGAGCGCATCGGCGACTTCGCGGAAGCCGGTCTGCACGCTCTTTTCATAGGTGGCCAGCATCGCGTCATAGGTCGCCCTGGCGTAACGCAGATTACCCTTGTTCCGGCCGAAGTCGAAGATCGGCAGGGTCGCACTGGGCGCCACCGACCAGGTATCGCTGCCCGACTTGAACAGGCCGGACAGGCCAAGGCTGACCGTGCCCAGCGCCGCCGTCAGCGACAGCTGCGGGAAGAAGGCCGCCCGCGCCGCACCGATATTGGCGTTGGCCGCGATCAGTTGATGCTCGGCCGACGCGATGTCGGGCCGGCGCAGCAACAGGGTCGAGGGCAGTTCCGCCGGAAGATTGTCGAGCGTGACATGGCCTTCCGGCAGGGCCGAGGGCAGATCCTCGCTGCCGAGCGTCGTGCCCGCCAGCAGGTTCAGTGCATTCTGGTCCTGCGCGACCAGCG
Source organism: Sphingobium sp. MP9-4 (assembly GCF_005281675.1). Taxonomy (NCBI): domain Bacteria; kingdom Pseudomonadati; phylum Pseudomonadota; class Alphaproteobacteria; order Sphingomonadales; family Sphingobiaceae; genus Sphingobium; species Sphingobium sp. MP9-4. Next base: position 22,858 of record NZ_LUFI01000043.1, read on the forward strand.
TGGTAGCGCTGGCGATGGCGGCCCGCGCCTGGTCATAGCTGGTCTGTGCCTCGCGCACTTCCAGTTCGGACGCGATGCCCTTGTCGAAGCGGGCCTTGTTGAGGTCCAGCGTCTCCTTGAACGCGGTCGCCAGCGTCCGCGCGATCGACAGCAATTCCTGATCGGCGGCCATGTTCACCCAGGCCGTCGCCACTTCCGCCACCAATGCGGTCTGGGCCGCATTGCGGTTTTCGACCGAGGCGAAATATTGCTCCTGCGCCGCCTTGGTCAGGTTGCGCACCCGGCCGAACAGATCGATTTCCCAGGCAGAGATGCCGACCTGCGCCTGATAGACGTCGGTGTTCAGGCGCTGGCTCTGGCCGAACTGGACCAGCGGCTGTTCCGAATAGGTCGCCGTGCCGGTGGCCCCGACGGTCGGCAACAGATCGGCCCGCTGCACCTTATATTGCGCCCGTGCCTGCTCGACATTGGCCACCGCAATGCGCAGGTCGCGATTGTTGGCGAGGCTCGTCTCGATCACCCGCACCAGGCGCGGATCGGTGAAGAAATCGCGCCAGGCGGTATCGGCCGGCACGATCGCCGCGCCGCCGTCCGCCGCGGCCGCATAGGCCGGCCCCTGGGGGCTGGCCTGCGGCACCGGCAGTTCGGGGCGGGCATATTTGGGCGCCATGTCACAGGCGGCCAGCGTCAGCGCCAGAGAGGCGACCGACATTGCTTTGATATTACGCAACATTCTTATGCCTCCTGCGGTGCGTTCGGCGTTTCGCCGTCGGCGTTACGCTGTTCTTCCCCTTCATGATGTTCGCGGAACAACCGCTTCACCACGGTGAAGAAGACCGGCACGAAGAAGATGGCGAGGACGGTGGCGGACAGCATGCCGCCGACCACGGCCCAGCCGATGGCGTTCTGGCCACCCGCGCCCGCGCCCTTGGACACGGCCAGCGGCAGCACGCCGAAGATGAAGGCGAAGCTGGTCATCAGGATCGGCCGCAGACGCAGCTTGCCCGCTTCCAGCGCCGCCTTGGCGGGCGGCAGCCCTTCGCGCATCTTCTCTTCGGCAAATTCCACGATCAGGATCGCGTTCTTCGCCGACACGCCGATGGTCGTGATCAGGCCCACCTGCAGATAGATGTCGTTGTTGAGGCCCGCCAGCGTCGCCGCGATCACCGCGCCGAGCACGCCCAAGGGCACGACCAGCATGACCGCAATCGGCACCGACCAGCTTTCATACAGCGCAGCCAGGCAGAGGAAGACGATCAGCATCGAGAGCGCATAGACATAGGGCGCCTGTCCACCGGAAGTCTGTTCCTCATAGGAAATGCCGTTCCAGGCATAGCCGATACCGGCCGGCAGCTTGGCCGCGAACTCTTCCATCGCCTGCATCGCGGTACCGCTCGACACGCCGGGTGCCGGGGCGCCCTGGATGTTCATCGACGGCACGCCATTATAGCGTTCCAGACGGGCCGGGCCCTGGACCCATTCCGTGGTGGAGAAGGCGGAGAGCGGCGCCATCACGCCCGTGCTGCCACGCACATGATAGGCGTTGATCGCGTCGGCCGAGGTGCGGAACGGCGCATCGGCCTGGACATAGACGCGCTTCACACGGTCGCGGTCGATGAAGTCGTTGACATAAGATCCGCCCAGATTGGTGCTGATCGTGTCATTGACGTCCGACTGGGCGATGCCCAGCGCACCAGCCGCCGCCTGATCGACATTCAGCTTCAGCTGCGGCGTATCTTCCAGACCATTGGGACGGACCTGCGCCAGGCGCTTGTCGCCCATCGCCATGCCCAGCAACTGGTTGCGGGCTTCCAGCAGCTTCTCATGACCAAGATTGGCCTGATCGAGCAGCTGGAAGTCGAAACCGGACGCATTGCCCAGTTCCTGCACGGCCGGCGGCACGAAGGCGAAGGCCATGCCCGACGAGATCTTCTGGAACGCCATATTGGCGCGCAGGGCGATCGCGGGGACGCGGTTGTCCGCACCCGACCGTTCATGCCAGTCCTTCATGCGGGCAAAGACGATGCCGACATTCTGGCCCTGGCCCACAAAGCCGAAGCCGGCGACCGTGAACACGGCCGAGACATTCTTCTTCTCGTCGACCAGATAATGGTCGCGCATCCGGGCGAGGGCCCGCTCGGTCTCTTCCAGCGTCGTGCCCGCGGGCAGCGACACCTGGTTGATGATGATGCCCTGGTCCTCGTCCGGCAGGAAGCCGCTGGGCAGGCGCAGGAAGATGAAGGCCATGCCGACCACCACCAGGCCATAGACCAGCATGGTCCGAACCCAGCTGCGCTCGACCTTCTCGACGCCCTTGCCATAGCGCACCACGCCCTTGTCGAAGGTGCGGTTGAACCAGTCGAAGAAGCGGCCGAGGATCGAACCGATCGGCCCGTTCCAGCTATGCCCGTGCGAGGCGGGCTTGAGGATGGTGGCGCAGAGCGCCGGGGTCAGGATCAACGCGACCAGCACCGACAGGATCATCGACGACACGATGGTGATCGAGAACTGGCGGAAGATGACGCCGGTCGAGCCGCCGAAGAAGGCCATCGGCAGGAACACCGCCGACAGCACCAGGCCGATGCCGATCAGCGCGCCGCTGATCTCGTCCATCGACTTCTTGGCTGCTTCCTTGGGGCTGAGCCCTTCATCCTGGATCAGACGTTCGACATTCTCGACGACGACGATCGCGTCGTCGACGAGCAGGCCGATCGCCAGCACCATGCCGAACAGGGTCAGGGTGTTGATGGTGAAGCCGGCTGCGCTGAGGATCGCCAGCGCGCCCAGCAGAACCACCGGCACCGCAATCGTCGGGATCAGCGTCGCACGCCAGTTCTGCAGGAACAGGAACATGACGACGAACACCAGCAGCACGGCTTCGAACAGGGTATGGACCACCTGCTCCACCGACAGCTTGACGAAGGTCGAGTTGTCGACCGGGAAGTCATATTTGACCCAGCTGGGGAAATTCTTCGACAGCTGGTCGACGCGCGCCTTGACCGCTTCCACCGTGTCGAGCGCGTTGGCGCCCGGTGCCAGCTTGATGCCGAAGCCCGATGCCGGATGGCCGTTGAACTTCACGCCGAAACCATAGGTTTCCGCGCCCAGTTCGACCTTGGCGACATCCTTCATCAGCACGACCGAACCGTCGCTGTTGCTGCGCAGGCGGATATTCTGGAATTCCTCCGGCGTGCGCAGGCGCGACTGGGCGGTGACGGTGGCGTTGAGCGCCTGGCCCTTGGGCGAAGGCGAACCGCCGATCTGGCCGGCCGACACCTGGGCATTCTGCGCGGTGATCGCCGACTTCACGTCGCCGGTGGTCACGCCCAGATTGGCCATCTTGTAGGGGTCGAGCCAGATGCGCATCGCATATTGCGAACCGAACAGCTGGGTATCGCCAACGCCGGTGACGCGACTCAGCGGATCCTGAAGACTGGACGCGATAAAGTCCGCCGCGTCTTCCTGGTCATGGATGCCGTCGTCGGAATAGGCCGCCATGATGAGCAGGAAGCTGGACGTGGACTTGCCCACGCGCAGGCCCTGCTGCTGCACTTCCTGCGGCAACAAGGGGGTCGCCTGCGACAGCTTGTTCTGCACCTGCACCTGCGCAATGTCAGGATCGGTGCCCTGCTCGAAGGTCAGGGTGATGTTCAGATTGCCCGACCCGTCGCTGGTGGACGAGAAATAGCGCAGATTGTCGATGCCCTTGAGCTGTTGCTCGATGATCTGCGTCGTCGTGCTTTCCAGCGTCTGGGCGTTGGCACCGGGATAGGTGGTCTGGATCGTCACCGCCGGCGGGGCGATTTCCGGGAACTGCGCGACCGGCAGCGACCGGATCGCGAGCAGGCCCGCCAGCATGATGACGATGGCGATGACCCATGCGAAGATGGGCCTGTCGATAAAATAGCGGGCCATGGCTTAGTGCGCCTCGCCCGCGTTCGACGCGCCTTGTGCAGCGGCCGGCTTCGCGCCGCCTTCAGGCGCGGTCACCTGCTGCGGCGCGCCGGGCTTCACCACCGTGCCGGGGCGCAGATTGACCAGCCCCTCGACGATCAACTGATCGCCCGGCTTCAGGCCGCTGGTGACGATCCACTTGTCGCCGATCGCGCGGTCGACGGTGACCTGGCGCATCTCGACCTTGTTGTCCTTGCCCACGACCATCGCCGTAGCCCGGCCGCGCGCGTCGCGCGAAATGCCCTGCTGCGGGGCCAGGATCGCCTGGGTGCGCTCACCCTCGATCAGCTTGGCGCGGACATACATGCCCGGCAGCAACAGGCCGTCGGCGTTGGGGAAGATCGCGCGCAGCGTGACCGCGCCCGAGCTGGAATCCACCGTCACATCGGCGAACTGCAAGCGGCCTTCACCCGGATAGACGCTGCCATTGGGCAGGATCAGCTGGATGCGGGCGCCCTGCGCCTCGCTGATGCCGCCGGCCTTCATCGCCTGCTTGAGGTCGATGATCTGCGCGGCCGACTGTGTCACGTCGACATAGACGCGGTCGGTGCGCTGGATGGTGGTCAGCGGATCGGCCTGACCGGTCTGGACCAGCGCGCCCGGCGTCAGCAGCGAACGGCCGATACGGCCCGAAATCGGCGCGCGGATGCGGGTGAAATTCTGGTTCACCTGCGCTGCCTGTACCGCGCCCTGCTGCGCCGCAACATTGGCGCGCGCCTGCTGGGCCGCGGCCGCCGCGTCATCATATTCCTGCTTCGACACCGCGTTTATGCCGACCAGATCCTTGTAACGCTGGGCCTGCAGCCCGGTCGAGCGGATCGCCGCCTGGGCATTGGCCAGCGAACCCTGGGCTTGGGCGAGCGCCGCGCGATAAGGCGCGTCCTCGATCTCGTAGAGCAGTTGCCCGGCCTGGACATTGCCGCCTTCGGTAAACAGGCGGCGGCGGATCACGCCGCTGATCTGCGGCCGGACTTCGGCCGTTTCAAAAGCCGAGATGCGGCCCGGCAGTTCGTTCAGCAACGGTGCCGACTCGGTCTTGAGCGTCACCACGCCCACGCTCGGCGGCGGCGGTGCGGGCGGCGCTTCCTGACCGCAAGCGCTCAGCGCAAGGGCCGAAACACAGGCCAGCAATCCGAAGAAGTTCCCCTTTTGCATCAATTTTCCCAATCCGATAAATATCGCAGGACCGGAATGAACGTTCATTCCGCTTGCCGCGCACCTAAGAAGCTGTCAGAGGGAATTCAAGAGAAAAACAATTTTCCGAGGGTAAAATGGTTGCAGCGCAGCATGAAAAAAGCAGTCGCGACCGTGTACTTGCAGCGGCGCGAGACCTGTTCAACAGCCATGGTTTCCACCAGACGTCCATGGCCGAACTCGCTTCCGCCGCACAGGTATCAGTGGGGCAAATATATCGGCTTTTCAAAGGAAAGGAAGATATCATCGAGGCTATCGTCCATGCCGACGCCGATCAGTGGGCGGAGGACGTCGATATCCTGCGCAAACGACTCGACAGTGGCGAGTTGAGCATCGACGATACGTTCGAGCAACTGATGTTGCACGTCATTGACGAAAAGGATGAGGCGCTGTCCTTCGACATCCTGGCCGAAAGCTTCCGCAATCCGACGGTCGGCGAGATGATCGGCACCATGTGCGGCCGTTTCCGCGACGATATTCGCGACTTTGCCTGCGCCGCCAATCCTGAGCTTTCGGGCGAGGCACTGGACGGCGCGGAGGAGATGATCCTGGCCTGCATGTTCGGCCTGGGCCATCGCAGCCTGTCGCGCCCCAATCTCAGCCCGGAGGCGTCGGCCCGGCGCGCCGCCCAGATGATCGTGGCAGGCCTGAAGGCCGTGCGCTGATCGCAGCGAAAGCCGGTTCACACCGATCGTGAACCGGCAGCGGCGGATCACTCCACCAGTTCGCCGCCCTTCACCACGTCGCTGACATGCTGCAGCAAGGTGACGTCCTTGAGCGGATCACCCTGCACCGCGACGATGTCGCCATAGCGGCCGACCGCGATCGCGCCGACATCGGCCTCCCAGCCCAGCGCCTTGGCGCCGCTGACGGTCGCCGCCTGGATCGCCTGCATCGGCGTCATACCCCATTCGACCATCTTGGCGAACTGCTTGCCATTGTCGCCATGGGGATAGACGCCGGCATCAGTGCCGAACAGCATCGGCACGCCCGCCTTCACCGCCTTGCGGAAGGTTTCGCGCTGCAACCGCCCGATCAGTTTCTCCTTGTCCAGGCTTTCCTGTTCGGTGCCATTGGCCGTGCCGGTCGCCAGGATATAATCGTCATTATAGATATCCATGTCGAACCAGGTCTTCCTGCTCGCCGCCAGCTTGATCGTCTCGTCATCGGCCAGGCTGCAATGTTCGATCGTGTCGATCCCGGCCTCGATCGCGGTGCGGATACCGTCATTGCCATGGGCATGGGCCGCAACCTTGAGGCCCAGCATATGCGCCTCGTCGGCGATCGCCTTCATCTCGTCAAAGCTCAGTTGCTGCGCGCCGACCGCGTCGCCCAGCGAGAAGACGCCGCCGGTCGCACAGATCTTGATCACGCGGGCGCCATATTTGTGCAGCCAGCGCACCTTGGCGCGGCCCTCCTGCGGGCTGTCGACCACCGAAGGTTCCTTGCGGTCCATCGAGGGCGGCAGGCCGCCGCCATCGCAATGGCCGCCGGTCGCACCGATTGCATAGCCGGCCGGAATGATCCGCGGCCCGACAATCTGCCCCTCCTCGATCGCCTGCTTGAGGCCCACATCGGCAAAATCGGCCGAACCGACATTGCGCACCGTGGTAAAACCGGCCTTCAGCGTGATGCGCGCATTCTTGACGCCCACGGCCGTCCAGAAACTGTCGGTGTAACGCAGCCCCTGATAGCCGCCTACTTCCGCCAGGCTGGTCAAATGGACGTGCATGTCGATCAGGCCCGGCAGGATGGTCTTGCCCGACAGGTCGATATGCCGAACGTCGCTGCCCCAGCGCACGGTCCGGGCGTCGGCGATGCCGGTAATGCGACCATCGGTGATGAAGATGGCCGGATGATCGACCGTCTTGCCGGCCAGCACATCGACCATATGGTCCGCGGTGACGACCACCTGCTCGGCAAGCGCCGGCGCGGCAGCCAGCGACAACAGGATGGTGGTGGCCATGGCCGATGCCCGGACAGTCTTCAACATGCGATGCAAATCCCCTTGGGCGATCGATGTCCGGGCCGCGTATGGCCGGATCATCATTGCCCCAAGCCCCTGACCTAGCGACCAAAGCCCGCCAGCATCAAGGGCAAAGATGGATGGCGGCATCGCGCCGCCCACCCCCGTTTCACCCCCGTCCACCGCAAGCCCCTGCCCTGCCCGCAACCTGTTGGCGCCCCGCCCATTGGAGGATCAATCGAGGGAGGTATTTCATGGATCTGGAAGCGAATTTCGGCCGCGCCTATTTCGAGCAGCGACGCGACCGCAATCGCCAGTTGGCGGCGCGATCGGCCACACCGGCGCTGCGCAACATGCATCTGGAATATGCGCGGCTCTACGAGCAATTGCTGCAGGCGGAGGACGCGCAAGCCGTCCAGCCGTCTATTTGGCAGCGACGCCCTGAGGCAGCACCACGGCCGACCAGCTCTTGCCCGGCACCAGATATTTGGTCGCCAGCGCCTGGATATCGGCCGGCGTGACGTTGAGCAGATCCTGGCTCATCGTCTGCATCGCCTGCACATAGCGGGGATCATGGGTCGATCCCTCCATCTGCCCCATCCAGAAGGCATTGCCGGTGCTGGCGCGCATCAGCAACTGCCGCATCGGCGCCACCGCCCGTTGCAGTTCGTCGGCGCTGATCGGCGTTTTCGCCAGATCGGCAGCCGTTTCCTTCACGACGCTGTAGAAATAATTGACCCGGTCGGGCCGCACCTGGCTGGTCACCAAGATATAGCCGCCGCTATCATAGGAGAAGGGCCAGCTATTCTGCACGCTGGGCGAATAGGCAGCGCCCTCGGTCGAGCGCAGCTTGTCGAACAGCCGGTCATTGAAGATCTGGGTCAGGATTTCGAGCTGGCGCGCCTCCTTCGTCAGCGCAAAGCCGCCCGAGGTCGGCCAGGCCATGACGGCAGCCGCCTGTTCCTTGTCACCATCATGGCGCAGGATTACCGGCTGTTCGACATGGGCGGGGAAACGCTGCACCTTGTTCGCGGCCGGCACGGGCACGTCCGGGCGAGCCGGCATCGCGCCAAAGGTCGCCGCCACGGCCTGGATCGCCTCTTCGGCCTTCACCTGGCCGAAAATCTGGATCTCGATCGGCCCCGAAGCCAGGATCGGCTCCCAGGTCTGGCGGAAGCTTTCGGGCGTCAGCGCGTTGATTTCCGCCTTGGACGGGGTGCGGAACCGCACATCCTTGTCGTGCAGCAGCCAGTTGAGGTCGCGCCCCAGCACGCCATCGGGCGCGCGCGACATCGCGTCATAAGCGACCGAGGCGCCGGTCTTCACCCGCGCGATCGGCGCGGGATCCCAGCCGGGCTGGTACAGCTTGGCGGCGAACAGGCGCAACTGGTCCTTGTAATCGGCCGGGCGCGTCACCGCCTGCAATTCGAACGCGTCATCGTCGGTCGAAAACTGCATGCCCATGCGCCGGCCATTGGTCAGGTCGTCCAGTTCCCGCTGGCCCAGCTTGCCGATGCCGCTCGCTACCAGCGCATAATCGCCAGCCCAGCTCGCCACCGGCTTGGTGGGTGAGAAGGCCTGCTGGCCATGACCGAAGCGGACATTGATGCGTACCTTCTCGGTCTCCGCATCATTGGCGAACAAGGTCAGCTTGACGCCGTTGGAGAAGGTGATGCTCTCCATCCCCTGCAACCCGACCGGCGTGCGCGACACGACGGTCGCGGGCGCACCGAATTTGGGTAGGTCGTCCATCGTCACCGCCTTGTCGGCCAGGCGGGCATTGGTCGCCGCCTTGACCGGCGCGGCCAGCGCAGCGGCCAGCTTCTGGTCCTGCCCCGCCTCGACCTTGCCGGTGATCAGCATCGCCCGGAACACCCCGGCGGAAAAGAGGCGGCGGGTGCAATCCAGTATCTTCTGCGGCGTCATCGCCGGCTTGCCGGAACGGAAGATGTCGAGCGCCGCCTGCGGGCTGACCGTGGTTTCGCGAATGTCCACTGCGCTTACCAGATCGCTCGCCTGCTTGGCCCCGGCTTCCGTGTCGGCATTTTCAACCTGGATCGCCAGCGCCGTGTCGAGCTGCGCATATTCGCGGTCGATTTCCTGCTGGGTCGGCGGCGCGGCCTTGGCATCCTCGATGATCGCGCGCACATCGGCCAGCGCCTTCTCCCAATTCTCGCCGGTGGGCGTGATGGTGATGAAGGTGCCGTCGGCCGACCGGCTGATATCCTGCTGATCGACGCCTGCCGCCAGGAAGCTGCCCCCGGCCCGTGCCGCCTGCTCCAGCCGTCGGCTGACGATCTGCAGCGCCAGCATGTCGGTCAGCTTGTCCTGATTATAGACGATCGTGTCGGCATGCGGCTTCCACGGGCGCAGCCAGGCCATGGTGAGGCCCGTCGGCGAGCCCGGCTCCACCACGACGCGGGTGGCCGGCGCCTTGGGGTCCGGCTCGCCGAAATCGGGCTGCTCGGCGCCCTTGCCGCTATCCTGCCAGCTGGCAAAATTATCCTTGAGCAACTGTTCGGCCAACGCCGGGTCGATATCGCCGGCAATCGCAATCACCGTGTTTTCAGGGCGATACCAGCGCTGATGGAAGGCTTCTGCCTTGGCCGCGGTCACCGCGTTGAGCGTTGCGACCGTGCCGATCGGCGCATGGTCAGCCAAGGCCTGGCCGGCAAAGAAATGCTGGCGACTGGCGTCGGAAATGCGCATCTGCGGACCGTCGCTCTCGCGCCGTTCGGCCAGCACCACCGCCCGCTCGGCATCGACCGCGCTGTCGACGATATTGGGGTCGGTCATCATGCCGGCCAGGATCTTCAGGCTTTCGCCAAGGCTCGTCTGATTGGCCTGCGGCAGGTCGAGCGCATAGGTGGTGCCGGTCGGCGTGGTCGCGGCATTGCTGTCGCTGCCAAAGGTGACGCCCAGCCGCTGCCAGATGCGCTTCGACTCGCCATCGGGCACATGGCGCGACCCGCGCATCGACAGATGTTCCATGAAATGGGCATAGCCCTGCTCATCGGGACGCTCCATCAGCGATCCGGCATCGATGCGCAGGCGGATCGACACCTGCCCTGGCGGCACGCCGTTGCGGCGGATGGCATAGCGCAGCCCGTTGGACAGCGTGCCGAACCGCCACGCCGTGTCGATCGGCACATCACTATTTTCGTAGAGCCAGGGGCGGATATCCGCCTGGCTGCCGCCCGGCGCGGCCTTTGCCCCGGCGACCGAAGGATCGGTTCTTGCCGCCAGCGGCAGGGGAGAGCCCGACAGAAGCAGGGCCAGAATGGTGAGCGAAGCGGCCGAACGGCGAGAGGTCAAACGCATAGGCAGGGGAGCCTAACGGCATTTTCCTGAATGACCACTGACAAAGATGGCCACGCCGCGGCATCGGAGCATTGCACACAGAAGGGGGAACCGCTCTTGCGCCCCAAGCGATGCGACAATGAAAATATGGCGCGCACGCAAAATTGCGCGCGCCAGAGCGGTTGGTCCCGGACGCTCCATGGGGGGAACGCCCGGAACGCCTCAGCTATTAGCCGCGCGGTGCGCCGGTGCGCTGGACCGCGCCCTTGTGCGTGCCGACGGCGCCACCGCCGCCACCGCGACGACGACGGAAATTCTTCTTGGCGCCGGCACCATCGCCTTCGCCACGATGCGCGCCCTCGCCACGATGGCCCCCTTCACCACGGCGAGCCTTGTCGGGCGCGCCGCGCTGGGCCTTCTGCCCTTCCTGATAGCGACGCTGGCCTTCGGCACGCTTAGCCTGCTGGGCCGGGCTCTGGCTCGGCCCCTTGCGCTGCGGCGCGGGCTTGGGAAGGTTGCGCACGGCCTCCAGGAAATTCTCTGGCAGGGGCACGATCTCGGGCTTCACCTTGGTCGCCCGCTCGATCGCCTTCAGATAAGGCCGTTCGTCATCCGCCACGAAGCTGATGGCGATACCGTCTGCGCCGGCACGCGCCGTCCGCCCGATGCGGTGAACATATTGTTCCGGCACGTTCGGGATTTCGAAGTTGATGACGTGGGACACGCCCGACACGTCGATGCCGCGCGCGGCGATGTCGGTCGCGACCAGCAGCTTGCAATGGCCGTGGCGGAACGCCTGCAGCGCGGTGGTGCGCTGTGCCTGGCTCTTGTTGCCATGGATCGCGAAGGCCTGAATGCCCGCGCCCTCCAGGAAGCGCACGACGCGGTCGGCGCCATGCTTGGTGCGGGTGAAGATCAGCGCGCGGTCGATCTCCTCGGTCTTCAGCACGATATGCAGCAGTGCCTGCTTTTCTGCCTGGTTGACGAAGGTCAGCTGCTGGCGGACGCGCTCGGCCGTGGTCGACTGCGGCGCGACGCTGACCTTGACCGGATCATTGAGGAACTGGCCGGCCAGCGCCTCGATCTCCTTGGGCATGGTGGCCGAGAAGAACAGGTTCTGGCGATCGCGCGGCAACAGCTTGGCGATGCGCTTCAGCGGGTGGATGAAGCCCATGTCCATCATCTGGTCGGCCTCGTCGAGGACGAAGATTTCCGTGTCCTTGATGGTGAAGGCGCGCTGGTCGATCAGGTCAAGCAGACGGCCGGGGGTGGCGACGACGATGTCGACGCCGGCCGACAGGGCACGGATCTGCTTGTTGACCGGCACGCCGCCGAACACGGTTTCCACCGACAGGCGCAGGAAACGGCCATAATCGCGGAAGCTCTGGGCGATCTGGGCAGCCAACTCGCGGGTCGGCGACAGCACCAGCATGCGACAGCCCTTGATCGGCGTCGGCTTGGGATTGCGCGCGAAATAGTCGAGGCTGGGCAGCGCGAAGGCTGCGGTTTTGCCGGTGCCGGTCTGGGCGATGCCGCACAGGTCGCGGCCTTCCAGCAGGACCGGAATGGCCTTTTGCTGGATCGGCGTCGGCTCGGCATATTTCTTGGCGGTCAGCGCCCTGATGATTGGCTCGGAAAGACCAAGTTCATTGAAATGCATGAGAAACTCACAAGTCGGCCGGGCGCCAACCTGTCTGCGGACGCAGCAAGGGCGCAAGGCGGGTTAGGAAACGACCCGCGTGAATAGGGAAGCCTCAAGCTTGGCGCAGACTGTCATTGGCCGGTTCCCAGGGCCTGTCAGAGCCGGGAACGATCACGCTGCCAATCGCTATCGGGCCCCAAGGGCCATGCTGCGCTGCCGCACATATGGGGCAAATGCCGCTGAAAAGCAAGCGGCCACGGGATTTCGCCCGCGGCCGCCCAACATCATGCCAATCCTTTAAAGACTGACCTCGGCATGCTTGTCGCGCAACTCCGCCCGGACATCGCCGCCGAACATCATCTTGAACACGCCGCCGATCGACAGATCGGCGCGCCAAATCTCCGCCGTGCCAAGGTCAAAGCGCAGCATCAGCAGGTTGGGATCCTGTCGTCCGCCCGGATACCAGGCCTCGATCTGCTTCGACCAATAACGGTCGATCACCGCCTCGTCGGTCTCCGGCACCAGCGTGCCGTTGATGCAGGCGAACAGATAATGATCCTTCGCCGCGAACTGCGCCATGGCCGGCCCGCCGGCGGCCAGCCGATTGTCGCGACTGGTGTAGAACCAGAAGCAATGATCGGCATCCTTGTCCAGTTGCGCGGTCATCGGCACGCTGTGCGCATGGCTGCCCTGCAACCCCACCATCAGGAACGGGCTGCTCGACAGGTCCGTCCAGAAACGCTCGCGAATATCCTTGTCGTCGCTCATCTTTCCATCTCCTTATCTGGGGCTTCACCAAAGGAAATGGCCCGACGCCGCCGAAGTTCCGTTTGACCGCTTGATCTCGCGCGCGCACGTCGCCACATAGCGGCCATGCTGATCGAGACTGAACTCACGCCCAATCCGGCGACCGTCAAATTCCTCCCCGGCCAGGCCGTCATGGGCGCCGCGGGCACCCGCGACTTCGCCAGCCCCGAAGAGGCGGAAGCCTCGCCGCTGGCTGATGCGCTGTTCGGCCTGGGTGACGTGACCGGCGTCTTCTTCGGCGCCGACTTCATTTCGGTGACGATCGCGCCGGGCGCCGAATGGAGCGACGTGAAGCCGGAAATTCTCTCGATCCTGCTCGACCATTTCTCGGCCAACATGCCGCTGTTCGCCGCCGGCACCGCCGCGGGCTTCAGCGTCCCGGCCGAGGAAGAGGCCTTCACTGATGACCCGGAAGATGCCGAGATCGTCGACCAGATCAAGGATTTGATCGAAACCCGCGTGCGTCCGGCCGTGGCCAATGACGGCGGCGACATCATCTATCGCGGCTTCGACAAGGGCACCGTCTATCTGCGCATGCAGGGCGCCTGCGCCGGCTGCCCCTCCTCCTCCGCCACGCTCAAGAACGGAATCGAGCAGCTGCTCAAACATTATGTGCCGGAAGTGACGGAAGTCCGCGCGGTCTGACGCTGCGATGACCGGATTTGGCAAATCGCCCCGGATCGATTAACCGCAGCCATATCCATATCGGCACCGCGGCCTCGGGGGAGTGAATTTGCGCATATTGGTCATCGACACCGCCACACAGGCGCTGTCCGTTGCGCTGCTGGAAGACGGCCAGCCAATCGGCCATTTTCATGAAATCGTCGGCCGCGGCCATGCCGAGGCGCTGCTGCCCGCGATCGCCGCCCTGCCCGATGGCGGGCGCGCCGACGCGATCGCGGTCGATGTCGGGCCGGGCAGCTTCACCGGCGTGCGCATCGGCATCGCCGCCGCCCGCGCTTTGGCGCTCGCCTGGTCGGTGCCGCTCCATGGCTATAGCGCCTTTTCGCTGATCGCCGCGATGGCGGCGCTCGACCATCGGGACGGCCCGGTCGCCGTCACCATCACCGGCGGCCATGGCGAACTCTTCTGGCAATTGTTCGAGACCGATGGCCGCACCGCCACGACCCAGCCCGCCTCCACGCCGATCGCCACGCTCGCGACCCAACTGGACATGGCGCAATTTTACGGCACCGGTGCTGAGGCGCTGGTCACCGCACGCGGCGATGGCACCGCGATAGCCCTCTATCCCGAAGCCGCCCGCTACAACCTGATTGCAGAGCTGCCGCCGCTTGCCCCCTCCCCGCTCTATGGCCGCGAGGCCGACGCCAAGACGATCGCGGAGCGCGCCGCTTCATGATCCCCGCCGGCCTGACGCTCGACACCTATGATGAGGGCGAGCGCAATGCGCTCGCCGACGCCATGGAAGTGATGACCCGCGCCTTCGACCCGCTGTTCGGCGAGGCCTGGACCCTGCCCCAATTGTCGGGGGTCATGACCATGCCGGGCACCTGGCTGACCGTCGCCCATGTCGATGCGGCCCCGCTCGGCTTCGCTCTGGTCCGCTCGGTGCTGGACGAATGCGAACTGCTGCTGTTGGCGGTCGATCCGCTATGGCGTGGCCGTGGGATCGGCCGATCTCTGCTGGGCCACAGCCTGACGCTGGCGCGTCGCCGTGGCATCACGTCGATGAACCTGGAAGTCCGCGCATCGAACATGGCGGTCAAACTTTATGAGACTATTGGTTTCGAATATGTACATCGTCGCCCCGGTTACTATCGGGGCAATGATGGAAAGCTTCATGACGCCTTGAGTTTTCGCATCGACATGCTTGTTTAAGGCAATCTTCTCTTGCGAAGGCAGGCCACAGGGTCTAGCCAAGATATACCGCTCTGAATCCATTTCCTCAGGCGGGTCGCACAATAGAAGCCTTTGCAGGAACCAAGAAAAATGGAAAACGAATCGGCACAGAGCGAACTGCTCGTCACTCTGACCTCCGACATTGTCGCTGCGCATGTCTCGAACAACAGTGTTGCTGTTTCCGACGTCGCAACCCTGATCCAGAATGTTCATGCCGCGCTGACCGGTCTTTCGACCCCGGCACCCGCCCCCGAAGTCAAGCCGGAACCGGCTGTTTCGGTACGCGCATCGATCAAGCCGGATTACATCATCTGTCTGGAAGACGGTAAGAAGCTGAAGATGCTCAAGCGTCACCTGATGACCCATTATCAGATGACCCCCGAAGATTATCGCGCCAAGTGGGGCCTGCCGGCCGATTACCCGATGGTCGCCCCCAATTATGCCGAACAGCGCCGCTCGCTGGCCAAGAAGATTGGTTTGGGCACCAAGCGCCGCCGGACCCGTGGCGGCAAATAAGCCCCACAACTTCGGCATTTACCTATTGCGAAAGGGGCGCATCGACGATGCGCCCCTTTTCCGTTGGAACAAAAGCGGCTAGGCAATGTCCGACTTTTCCATTTTTGAAGCGAGCCAGCCCCCCGCATGAACCGCAAGATCGACGTCGAAGCCCTTTGCCACGAAAAGGGCCTGCGCATCACCGAACAGCGCCGGGTCATCGCCCAGGTGCTGAGCGACGCGACCGATCACCCCGATGTCGAGGAACTGCACAAGCGCGCGTCCACCATCGATCCGGGCATCTCGATCGCCACCGTCTACCGCACCGTGCGCCTGTTCGAGGAAGCCGGCATTCTGGAGCGCCACGATTTTGGTGACGGCCGCGCCCGCTACGAAGCCGCCCCGGAATCGCATCACGACCATCTGATCGACGTCGAAACCGGCAACGTCATCGAATTCGTCGATCCCGAACTGGAACTGCTGCAGAAGCAGATCGCCGAAAAGCTCGGCTTCCGTCTGGTCGACCATCGCATGGAACTCTACGGCGTCGCCCTCGACCGCAAGGACTGACGCCTTGGCGCCACTGCGCCGGGCAGGCCGCATCACCGCCCTTCTGGGCAGCCTGCTGCTCTGCCTGCCCCCGCACCTCTTGTGGCGCCTGTTTCGCCGTCCATCCCCCTGGCCACGCCGCTTCCTGGGGATGGCGGCCCGCTCGGTCGGCGCCCGCGTCCGGGTGGAAGGTCGCCCGGTCGACAGCGACATGTTCCTAGTCGCCAATCATGTCAGTTGGATCGACATTCTCGCCCTCGCCGACGCCACCGGCGCCGCCTTCGTCGCCCATGACGGCATTGCCAGCTGGCCGGTGATCGGCTGGCTCGCGACCCAGAACAACACATTGTTCGTCTCGCGTGAGAAACGCGGCAGCCTGTCGGGCCAGCTCGATGCGTTGCGCGCCGCGCTCGCTGGCCATCAGCCGGTCGCGCTTTTTCCGGAAGGCACGACCAGCGACGGCAGTGGCCTGCTGCCCTTCAAGCCCTCGCTGCTCGCCGTGCTGATGCCGCCGCCGCGCGCGGTGATGATCCAGCCGGTCCATATCGACTATGGCGCGGCCACGACGGAGATCGCCTGGCACGGCGACGAACCGGCCGGCGCCAACGCCAAACGGCTGCTGGAGCGCAAGGGCCGCCTGCCCGTCACCATCCGGTTCCTGGAGCCGTTCGACCCGGCCAGTTGCGCCGATCGCAAGATATTGGCCGCCACCGCGCACCAACGTATCGCCGCAAGCATTGCCGCGCAGCTGCCACCTTCCTCTTCGGCCCAAGCGCCTGTATAGCTGGACGGCATGAATCGTAACGACGCCCCCGAACATACCGCCGGCAAGGGCCCGGCCACCTTCCAGGTCAAATCCTTCGGCTGCCAGATGAACGTCTATGATGGCGAACGCATGGCCGAAATGCTGGGCGAGCGCGGCATGACCGCTGCTGCCGATGGCGCAGAGGCCGACCTCGTCATCCTCAACACCTGCCACATCCGCGAAAAGGCGGTGGACAAGGTCTATTCCGACATTGGCCGCCTGACCCGCGAGGATGGCACGCGCCCGATGATCGCCGTCGCCGGCTGCGTCGCCCAGGCCGAAGGCGGCGAAATCCAGCGTCGCGCCCGCAATGTCGACATCGTCGTCGGCCCGCAGGCCTATCACCGCCTGCCCGACCTCATTGGCAAGGCGCAGCGCGGCGAGGATGCGGTCGACACCGACATGCCGGCCAATTCCAAATTCGCCGCCCTGCCCGGCCGCACCAAGCAGGCCCGGCCGACCGCCTTCCTGACGATCATGGAAGGCTGCGACAAATTCTGCACCTATTGCGTCGTGCCCTATACCCGCGGCGCGGAAATCAGCCGCAGCTGGTCCGCGATCTTGGACGAGGCCAGGGCGCTGGTCGATGGCGGCGTGCGCGAGATCACCCTGCTCGGCCAGAACGTCAATGCCTGGACCGGCGAGGATGATCGGGGCCGGATGCAGGGCATGGATGGCCTGGCCCGCGAACTGGCACGGCTGAGCGGACTGGAGCGCATTCGCTACACCACCAGCCACCCCAACGACATGAGCGACGGGCTGATCGCCGCCCATGGCGACGAGCCCAAGCTGATGCCCTTCCTCCACCTGCCGGTGCAATCAGGCAATGACCGTGTCCTCAAGGCCATGAACCGCAGCCACACGGTCGACAGCTATCTGCGCATCATCGAGCGCGTGCGCGAAGCGCGGCCCGACATCGCCCTGTCGGGCGATTTCATCGTCGGCTTCCCCGGCGAGAGCGACGCCGAGTTCGAAGATACTCTCAAGATCGTCGATCAAGTGCGCTATGCGCAATGCTATTCCTTCAAATATAGCCCCCGCCCCGGCACCCCGGCGGCGGAGATGGATCACCAGATCCCGGCGGCGGTGATGGACGAACGGCTGGCCCGGCTGCAGGCCGCGATCAACCGCCATCAGGTCGATTTCAACAGCGCCACGGTGGGCCGCACCACCAGCATCCTGCTCGAACGCAAGGGCCGCTATCCCGGCCAGCTGATCGGCAAAACGCCCTGGCTGCAATCCGTTCATGTCACCGCGCCCGAATATGGCATTGGCGACATGGTCGATGTCGATATCATCAGCGCCGGCCCGAACAGCCTGGCCGGCGAAATCAGCAGGAGGAAAGCCGCTTGAACCAAAGCCTCGTCATTCCCGCACAGCCGGGAAGCCATCTCCCCGACCCACGGCGCCTGCCGGTCCTTACGAGATGCATGACGAGCCAGGGAGGCTTTTGAATGGGCAAGAAACCGCACCATCCCCGCACCGACATTGCCGAGCGCGCGCGCCTGGAAGTGATGTTCGAGAAACCGCATCTTCTGGGTGCGCTGTTCGGCCAATATGATCAGAATCTGGTCGCGATCGAGAACCGGCTCGGCGTCTATATCGCCGCGCGTGGCAACAAGCTGCAGATCGAGGGCGAGGCCGAAGCCGCTGCCCGCGCCCGCGACGTGATGACCGGCCTCTACAACCGCATCGTCGCCGGGCAGGAAATCGACAATGGCGCGGTGGAAGCCGTGATCGCCATGTCGGCCGAACCGACGCTGGACGGCATCATCCGCCATGACGTCGCCGAACCGCCCAAGGTGATGATCCGCACCCGCAAGAAGACGATCGTCCCGCGCTCCGCCACACAGGTCGCCTATATGGAGGCGCTGACCCGGAACGACATCATCTTCGCGCTTGGCCCGGCAGGCACCGGCAAGACCTATCTGGCAGTTGCCCAGGCGGTCAGCCAGCTCATCACCGGCAGCGTCGACCGCCTGATCCTCTCCCGTCCCGCCGTCGAGGCGGGCGAGAAGCTCGGCTTCCTGCCCGGCGACATGAAGGAAAAGGTCGATCCTTACCTCCGGCCGATCTACGATGCGCTGCACGACACGCTGCCGGCCGAACAGGTCGAACGGCGGATCGCCAGCGGCGAGATCGAGATCGCGCCGCTCGCCTTCATGCGCGGCCGGACGCTCGCCAATGCCTTCATCGTGCTGGACGAGGCACAGAACACCACCATCGCCCAGATGAAGATGTTCCTGACCCGCTTTGGCGAAGGCAGCCGCATGGTCATCTGCGGCGATCCCAAGCAGGTCGACCTGCCGCAACCCGGCATTTCGGGCCTGGCCGACGCGGTCGCGCGGCTGGACGGGGTCGAGGGCATCGCCATGGTCCCCTTCGGCATTGGCGACGTCGTGCGCCATCCGGTGGTCGGCCGCATCGTCCAGGCCTATGAGGGGCCGGATGCCTAAATCTTCACAACGGATCTCAACATTATGATCGAAGTCGCTGTCCTTCATGAAGAAGGCTGGCCCGGCGCGGACTGGGAATTTCTCGCGCAACAGGCGGTGTCGGCCGCCATTGCGCACAGTCCCTATGCCGCCTTCGCGACCGACTCCACCCTCTATGAAGTCGCGGTCAAGCTGACCGACGACGATGAGGTGCATCAGCTCAACCGCGCCTATCGCGAGAAGGACAAGCCGACCAACGTCCTGTCCTTCCCGATGGTGCAGGAAGACCTGCTGGAAGTGACGGCCAATACCGACGATGGCGAAGTTCTGCTGGGCGATATCGTGCTGGCCGAGGGGGTCTGCGCCGCCGAAGCCGCGGAAAAGGGCATATCGGTTGCCGACCATGCCACGCATCTGATCGTCCACGGGACTTTTCATTTGCTTGGATATGACCATATGGACGACAATGAAGCCGAGGCGATGGAAGCGCTGGAAATCCGCGCACTCCTCAGCCTCGGTCTGGCCGATCCCTATGGGGATCGGGACAATGGTTGATCATGCTTATTCGGATCCGGTCCATCACCGGCTTCGACAATGTTCTGAAACAGGGGAATAGGAAGTAAGATGGCTGAAGGCAGCCCGAAGGATAGCGCCGGTTCCAAGGAAGCGGACAGTAGTAACGAGGGCGGTTTATGGAGCGGCCTGAAGTCGCTCCTGTTTGGCGAGAATGAAGCCCCCAGCCTCCGCAAGGAACTGGAAGAGGCGCTCGACGAATATGATGAGGAAGAGCAGGAAGAGGGCGCGGCCCCGCCTGCCAAGGGCGACCTGTCCGCGATTGAGCGGCAGATGGTCCGCAACCTGCTGCATTTTTCAGAACATACGGTCGACGACGTCGCCCTGCCTCGCGCCGATATCGTCGCGATCGAGGAAAAGGCGAGCTTTTCCGAACTGGCCGAACTGTTCGCCGAGGCCGGGCATAGCCGCATCCCGGTCTATCGCGAGACGCTCGATACGATCGTCGGCATGGTCCATATCCGCGATGCCTTCGCGATCCTTGCCGGCAAGGCGCCGGTGCCCGACACGCTGGCGCCGCTGATCCGCCAGCCGCTTTATGTGCCCGAAAGCATGGGCGCGCTCGACCTGCTCGCCGAAATGCGCGCCAAGCGCACCCATCTGGCCATCGTGCTCGACGAATATTCAGGCACCGAAGGCCTGCTCACCTTCGAGGATCTGGTCGAGGAAATCGTCGGCGAGGTCGAGGACGAGCATGACGACGCGCCCGAAGCCATGCTGGTGCCGCTGGAGGGCGGCATGTGGGACGCCGACGCCCGCGCCGAACTGGACGATGTGGCCGAGGAAATCGACCCGCGCCTGGGCGAGATCGAGGAAGATGTCGATACACTGGGCGGGCTCGCCTTCGTGCTCGCCGGCCGCGTCCCCGAACCGGGCGAGATCATTCTGCACGAACAGAGCGGCTGGAAGCTGGAAGTCTTGGCCAGCGACGGCCGCCGCGTCACCCGCCTGCGGCTCCACCCGCCGGTCGAACAGGAACTGGAAGCGGAAGAGGCCTGAGGGTCAAGCCTTCGCCACGGTGATGATATTCATTGGCGAGCAGACGTTCCGCCATTCCTCTCCCGTTTACAGGAGAGGGAGGGGCCCGCACCGAAGGCGTGGGAGGGTGAGGGTCTTCTGGCGTAAGCAGCCCTCATCCAACTTCGCCTAGCCGGCTTTGCCAGCAAGGCTTCGTATCCTTCTCCCGCCAGCGGGAGAAGGAGTGTTCGCAGTTGGCCGTTAGTCTCGCTGCCCTTATATCGTCGCTGCGAGTACAGCTGGGCACTTCGACATCGCTGCCATTCAACCTTCGTCTTTCGCATCGCAAAATGTTAACGGGGCATATCTAGGGCGTATCGATATTCAACCGAACGGCGGGCATGCGCAGCGAGCGATCTTCTTTCAGGCACCATCCTTATGCCGATATGGCGGTCGCCGCGCCATGGTCGCGTCTCGAACGGATAGTGTTTCTTGCCGTCTGCCTCGCGACTTTGTTCTTCGCGACCGTGACGCCTCCCTTCCAGGCACCAGACGAGAACCAGCATTATATGAAGGCGCTGGCCCTGTCGCAGGGTCATGTGGTGACGAAAGTCCATGGCGGCCGGATCGGCGCGGAACTGCCGCGTGCGGCCGTCGACCTGCATGCTTTCGATTTCCCGACCGAGCCGGACGGCCAACGCCATCGCTATGAAAAGAGCATGATCGACCGCGCTTGGTCTACCGACGCCGCCCGCCCCGGCACGCGCTTTGCCGAATTTCCCAATGTCGCCAGCTATGCGCCGACGCTCTATGCTCCCGGCGCCGTCGGCCTTTGGATCGGCGACGCGCTGGACCTGCCGCGCATCGGCGCCTTTTATGCCGGCCGTATCGCCAATGCGCTGACCGCCTTGCTGCTGCTTGTCGCCGCGCTGCGCCTCATTCCCTTCGGCCGGATGGCGCTGCTCGGCACCGCGCTGCTGCCGACCTTCTGCTATCAGATCGGCTCACTCTCGCCCGATGCGGTCATCAACGGCATCGGCTTTCTCGGCCTCGCTCTGGCGCTGCGTGTCGGCTTCATGGCGCCGCAGCGCGCCAGCACCGTCGCCACGCTGGTCACCGCGCCGCTGCTGGCGCTGGCCAAGCCGCGCCAGCCTGTCGCGCAACGCCCTGATCCTCGGCGCGATGCTGCTGGGCGCTGTAATTTTCGCTGTCTGGATGAAGGCGAACGACGGCAGCCAGGCGCTCTATCACATCACCTCGCGCAAGACCGGGGAGAGCGTGCTGACCGCCCCGCTGGCGCAGCAGCTGGCCGTGATCCTGGCCGATCCGGCCGGCTATGCCCGCATCCTCGCGTCCAGCATCATCGAACGGGCGCCAGTCTATGCGCTGCAGATCGTCGGCCGCTTCGGCTGGAACGCGATCCTGCTGCCGCTGCTCGCCTATCCGCTCGCCCTGCTGATGCTCGGCAGCGCCGTGCTGAGCGGATCGGGCGCGCGCTCCGGCCTCGGCCAGCGGCTCTGGTGGCTGGCGATCGCGCTCGGCACCGCGCTGCTGATCGAAACCGCCATGTATCTCACCGGCACGCCGCTCGGCGCCGATTATGTCCAGGGGACGCAGGGCCGTTATTTCCTGCCGCTGCTGCCGCTCGTGCTGCTGACGCTGATGCCGGCCGATCCGCTGCGCGGCGCCCGCCTGCTCTGCGCCGGCGCAGGCCTGACGCTGCTCATCATCGCGATGCTCAGCGCCTGGGACAGTTTCTGGGTCTATGGCTTCGTCACCGCCGACGGCATGCCGCCGCACAGCAGCATCGGCCGCGCCTTACTGCTGCCCTCGCCGCGCTGGTAGCCAGACCGCGCACAGCACAAGCCAGCCCAGCCCCTCGACCCATCCGGCCATCACGTCGCTCGGCCAATGCACGCCCAGCCATACCCGGCTGGCGCCGATCAGCGCGATCATCGCCCCGCCCGCGCCATAGGCCCAGCGCCGCCCGGCCAGCATCGCCAGCGCACCGAAGAACATCATGTTCCCCGCCGCATGACCGCTGGGAAAACTATAGCTGTGGACGATGTCGAGATGCGGCAGCAGGTCGGGCCGCGGCGCCGCGAAGATCTGCTTGAGGATCAGGTTGAGCAGCGTGCCGCCAATCTCCACACCGGCAAACCACAAGGCCGCCGCGCGCCGCCCGGTAAAGACCAGTGCGCCCAGCACGATCAGCGACAGGATGATGCGGATCGCCGTGCCGCCGATCGCCGAGGCGAGCCGCATGACCATCGTCACATGCCCGCCCAGCGCCGTCTCGCGCCCCTGCCCGGCCCAGCCCATCAGGCCGATGTTGAGGTCGTCGAGCAGCCCATTGCGCTGCGCCAGCGCGATTCCCAGCACGCAAAAAAGCGCGAGGATGAATATCCCCGCGCCCTTTGCCAGCATGACCTGCCGATCAGATATGGAGCGCACGCCCATAAGCGGCGAGCACGCTTTCATGCATCGATTCCGAGATGGTCGGGTGCGGGAACACCGTCTGCATCAGTTCGGCTTCGGTGGTCTCCAGCGTCTTGCCGATGGTATAGCCCTGGATCATCTCGGTCACTTCCGCGCCGATCATGTGGGCACCCAGCAATTCGCCGGTCTTGGCGTCGAACACGGTCTTGGTGAAGCCCTCGGCCTCGCCCAGCGCGATCGCCTTGCCATTGCCGATGAAGGGGAACATGCCGACCTTCACGTCATAGCCCGCTTCCTTGGCCTTGGCTTCGGTCAGGCCGACCGATGCGATCTGCGGGTGGCAATAGGTGCAACCCGGAATGTTGCGCACGTCCATCGCATGCGGGTGGACATCCTTGTTGCCCAGCGCCTGCGCGATCGCCTCGACCGTGGTGACGGCTTCATGGCTCGCCTTGTGGGCCAGCCATGGCGGCGCGGTGACGTCGCCGATCGCCCAGATGCCGTCGACATTGGTGCGGCCATAGGCGTCAGTCTTGATGTGGAAGCGCTGATCGGGCTCGACGCCAACCTCTTCCAGACCGATATTCTCGACATTGGGGACGATGCCGATCGCCACGATGACATGGCTATATTCGGCGGTGATGTCCTTGCCGGCCTTGTCCTTGATGGTCGCGGTCACGGCCTTGTCGGTCGCGGCGATCTTCTCGATCTTGGCGCCGGTCAGGATGGTCATGCCCTGCTTCTTAACCGCCTTTTCGAGGAAGGCCGAGACATCGGCATCCTCGACCGGCACGATCCGGTCCATCATCTCGACCACGGTCACGTCAGCGCCCATGTCGTTGTAGAAGCTGGCGAATTCGATACCGATCGCGCCCGAACCGATGACCAGCAACTTGGTCGGCATTTCCGCCGGGGTCATGGCGTGGCGATAGGTCCACACGCGCTTGCCGTCGGCTTTCAGCTGCGGCAGGTCGCGGGCGCGAGCACCGGTCGCGACGATGATATGCTTGGCGGTCAGCTCTTCGCTCTTGCCGTCCTTGGTGACGGTCAGCTTGCCCTTTCCGGTCAGCTTGCCATCGCCCATGTGGACGGTGATCTTGTTCTTCTTCATCAGGTGCGTGACGCCCTGATTGAGCTGCTTGGCGACGCCGCGCGAGCGCTTCACCACCGCCTCGATGTCGGCGCTGATCTTCTCGGCAACCAGGCCATAATCCTTGGCATGCTGCATATAATGGAAGATTTCGGCCGAACGCAGCAGCGCCTTGGTCGGAATGCAGCCCCAGTTGAGGCAGATGCCGCCCAGATTTTCGCGCTCCACGATCGCGGTCTTGAGGCCCAGTTGCGCAGCCCGGATGGCGGCAACATAGCCGCCCGGGCCGGAGCCGAGGACGATCAGGTCATAGGTATCAGCCATGGTCTCTCTCGTTCTTTCGATATCTTGGTCAGGCCGCGCCCTTATTGGGCAGGCAGCGGCGGCACGGAACGGGGCTGGCGATCCTCACCGATCGCCACGAAGGTGAAGGTCGCCTGGGTCACACGATAGGATCGGTCGTCGTGACGGGCACGGCGCCACGCCTCGACATCGATCTTCATCGATGTGCGGCCGACCGATTTCAGCGTCGCGAACACCGACACCTCGTCGCCGACGATGACCGGACGGTGGAAGGTCATCCCCTCCACCGCGATCGTCACCGCACGGCCGTGGCTATAACGCGCCGCAACCGAACCCGCAGCCGAATCCATCAGGCTCATCAGCCAGCCGCCGAAAATATCCCCATGGGGATTGGTATCGGCCGGCATGGCGATGACGCGCACCGCCGGGCTATGCTCCGGCGGCTGCTCGTCGATCTTCGCCATCAGGCCAGCATGCCCAGCGGATTTTCGATCAGTTCGCGGAACGCCTTCATCAGGCGAGCGCCATCGGCGCCGTCGATCGCGCGATGGTCAAAGCTGCCGGTCGCCGACATGACGGTCGCGATCTGGAGCGAGTCATCGACCACGAAGGGACGCTTCTCACCCGCGCCGATCGCCATGATCATGCCCTGCGGCGGGTTGATGACGGCTTCGAACTGCTTGATGCCGAACATGCCCATGTTCGACAGCGACGCGGTGCCGCCCTGATATTCGCTCGGCTGCAGCTTGCCGGCCTTGGCGCGATCGGCCAGGTCCTTCATCTCGTTCGAGATGGCGGCGACGCCCTTGATGTCGGCACCGGTCACGATCGGGGTGATCAGACCACCGGGGATCGACACGGCCACCGAAATATCGGCGCGCTTGAACTGCAGCATCTGGTCGCCGGCGAACTGCACGTTGCACTCGGGCACCTGCATCAGGGCCACGCCCAGCGCCTTGATCAGCAGGTCGTTGACCGACAGCTTGACGCCACGGCCCGACAGGCCGGCGTTCAGCTCGCCGCGCAGCTTCAGCAGCTTGTCGAGCTGAATGTCCACGGTCAGGTAGATGTGCGGCACCTGCTGCTTGGACTCGGTCAGGCGGCGCGCGATCGTCTTGCGCATACCGTTGAGCTTGATGACTTCGTGCGGGATGCCGAAATCCTGTGCGGCGGCAGCAACCGGCGCCGGGGCAGCGGCAGGCGCGGCAGCGGCCGGCGCAGCAGCCGGCG
>NZ_LUFI01000044.1:0-44906 GCF_005281675.1 Sphingobium sp. MP9-4
GGGTGCTGCTCGCGCGGGCGCTGGCGGTGGGCGCGCCGGCGCTGATCGCCGACGAGCCGCTCGCCGCGCTCGACCCCGGCCACCAGATCGATGTGATGGCCTTGTTGCGGGCGCAGGCGCAGGGCGGGGCGCTGGTCGTCACCGTGCTCCACGACCTCGCCATGGCGGCGCGCTATTGCGATCGGCTGCTGCTGATGGATGGCGGCGCGCTGGTGGCGGACGGCGCGCCGATGGAAGTGCTGACGCCGGAGCGGCTGGCATCCGTCTATGGCGTCGCCGCGCGGATCGACGTCAGCGACGGCCTGCCGCTGATCGTGCCGACGGCGCGGGTCTGATCCGTAACGAAAAAGGGGGCCTTCCGGCCCCCTTTGCTTAATTGCCGAAGCCGCGCGGGGCGGGATCGACCACGCTGATCGTGCCGGCGCCGACCTCGCTCACTTCCAGTGCGCGTTCGGCGATGCCGTTGCGGTTGAAGCGGAAGGCGCCGTCGATGCCGGCAAAGCCGCCCGGATCGCGCAGGCGCGCTGTGGGGAAGGGCGAACCCGGCTTCCAGTCCTGGGCGATCCGCACCGTCAGCAACACCGCGTCATAGCCCATCGAGGACAGGCGGAAGGGCGCGCTGCCGTAACGGGTGCGATATTTGGTCGCGAGCTGGCGATAAAGGCTGTCCGACACGCTGGCATACCAGGCGCCGCGCAGCACGGGGCTGGCGGCCAGCGATTCTTCGGTATTCCAGATTTCGGTGCCGAGCAGGCGGGCATTGGCGCCGCCATTCTTGCGCACGATCGGCGCGACCTGCAGCGCGACCCGGCCGCTGTCGGCGATCAGCAGCGCGTCATAGCTGGACGAGGCCTGCAATTTCTTGACCGCAGCGGTGATCGAGGCGGGGGTGCGGTCGAAGGTCTGCATCGACACGACCGTGCCGCCGGCCTGTTCGACCGCGCGCAACAGCGCATTGCCGGCGCGCTCGCCATAGGTGCCACGCGGCACCAGCGCACCGAAATTGGACAGGCCCTTTTGACGGGCGAAGCCGATCACCCGTTCGATCGACTGGTTGGGGGTATAGCCCATCAGGAAGATGTTGCTGCCCGCGACGCTGGTGTCGTTGGAGAAGCTGATGACTGGCACATTGGCCTTGGCCGCGATCGGCCCGATGATGCGAGCGTCATCCGCCAGCAATGGTCCCAGGATCAGGCGGTTGCCGTCGGCCAGCGCCCGGTTGGCGGCGGCTGCCGCGCCGGTGGCGGTGTCATAGGTGGTGATGCGGACCTTGTCGGTCTTGATGTCCATCAGCGCCAGGGTGGTGGCGTTGGCGATCGACTGGCCGACACCGGCATTGGGGCCGCTGGTCGGGACCAGCAGTGCGACGCGGTGGCGCGCAGTGTCGGTCGGCAGGCCCTGGGTCACTTCCGGGCCGGTCGGCTTGGCGGGACCGGTGGGCTGGGCAGGGCCGGGGCCCTTGGGCACGATCGACTGACAGGCGGCAAGCATGATGGTGCTGGCAACGAACAGCAATCGCGCGCTGCGCTTCATCGCCGCGAACATGTTCGCTTGCCGGGGGGCATCCGTCTCTGTCATCTGGGATCCTTATGGAAACTATATTGGCATCCGGGCTTGAGCCCGGGCTTTACATCGTGGCGGGGCCGATCGGCAACCTTGGAGACCTTACGCCGCGCGCGGCCGAAGTCCTGCGGTTGGCCGACGTGGTCGCCGTGGAAGATACACGGGTCAGCGCAAGGCTGCTGCGCCATGCGGGGTCGGATCGACCGATGATTCCCTATCATGACCATAGCGCCGAAAATGTGCGGCAACGGCTGATCGAGCGGATGGCGAGCGAATCGGTGGCGCTGCTGTCGGACGCGGGGACGCCGCTGATTTCCGATCCGGGCTACAAGCTGGTGCGCGATGCGCGGGCGGCGGGGCGCAAGATCACGACCCTGCCGGGGCCGAGCGCGGCGATCGCGGCGCTGACCCTGTCGGGCCTGCCGACCGACCGGTTCCTGTTCATGGGCTTCCTGCCGAACAAGGCGAAGGCGCGCGGCGACGTGCTGGCCGAGGTGGTGGCATTGCGCGCGACCCTGGTCTTCTACGAAAGCGGGCCGCGCCTGTCGGATAGTCTGGCGGCGATGGCGGCGGCGCTGGGCGATCGCGAGGCGGCGGTCAGTCGCGAGATCAGCAAGACGTTCGAGGAGACGACGACCGGCACACTGACCGCGCTGTCCGCTCGCTATGCCGATGCCCCGCCCAAGGGCGAGATCGTCGTCATCGTCGGCCCGCCCGGCGAGGCACCCCCGGCCAGCGCCGAGGATGCCGACGCGGCGCTGCGGGAGGCGCTGACCCGGCTGCCGGTGTCGAAGGCGGCGGGCGAGGTGGCCAAGAAGCTGGGGCTCGACCGGCGGACGCTCTATGACCGGGCGAATGAGCTGAAAGGGGAACGCGAGGCGTGAACCGCCAGCAGGCGGAGAAGCGCGGCCGGCAGGCCGAACGCATCGCTGCCTGGTGGCTGCGCCTCAAGGGCTGGCAGATTATCGGCCAGCGCCTGCGCACGCCCGCGGGCGAGGTCGACCTGGTCGCGCGCAAGGGCGCGATGCTGGCCTTTGTCGAGGTGAAGAGCCGCGCCACCGATGCCGAGCTGGACGTCGCGATCGACCAACGCCGACTGGCACGGGTGGCGGCGAGCGCCGAAATATTATGGCATCAGCTGGCAAGACCCGGAGACGACATGCGAATTGACGTCATCCTCCTTGCGCCGGGCCGCCCGCCACGCCATCTGGCCAATGTCTGGCATGGGGGGTGAAGGCTCTCCATTCCGTTCGGGCTGAGCGAAGTCGAAGCCCGCGCCTGAGCGCCAGCGAAGGCAAGTCACCTCGCTAACGCTCGGCGGAGCCCTTCGACTTCGCTCAGGGCGAACGGTAAAAGGAATGAAGATGACCGAACTCAACCCCCTGACCGTCGCCATGCAGATGGACCCGATGGAAGGGATCAGGATCGCCGGCGATTCGACCTTCCACATCATGCTGGCGGCGCAGGCGCGGGGGCATAAGCTCTATCATTATCTGGCGCCGGACCTCACCTATCGCGACGGCCGGGTGCTGGCCAAGGCGCGGCCGGTGAAGGTGCAGAAGGTCGAGGGCGATCATTATGCGCTGGGCGAGCCGGAGATGCTGGACCTGGGCCGCGATGTCGATGTCGTGTGGATGCGGCAGGACCCGCCCTTTGACCTGAGCTACATCACCGCCACCCATTTGCTGGAGCGGGTGCAGGAGGAGACTCTGGTGGTGAACGACCCTGCCAGCGTCCGCAATGCGCCCGAAAAGCTGTTCGTGCTCGATTATGCCCGCTTCATGCCGCCGACGATGATCACGCGCGACCTGGCCGAGGTGAAGAGCTTCCTGGCCGAGCATGGCGAGATCGTGGTGAAGCCGCTTTATGGCAATGGCGGGGTTGCAGTGTTCCATGTCGGCAGCAATGGCGCGAACCTGTCGTCGCTGGTGGAACTGTTCAAGGCCTCGTGGGTCGAACCCTTCATGGTCCAGGCCTTCATCCCCGGCGTCGCGCAGGGCGACAAGCGCATCGTGCTGGTCGATGGCGAGGTCGCGGGTGCGGTCAATCGCATTCCGGGTGCGGGCGAAATCCGCTCCAACCTGGCGGTCGGCGGATCGGCCGCCAAGACGGTGCTTACTGATCGCGAGCGGGAAATCTGCGAGGCGATGGGTCCGGAATTGAAGCGTCGCGGCCTGCTGTTCGTCGGCATCGACGTGATCGGTGGCGAATGGCTGACCGAGATCAACGTGACGTCGCCCACCGGCATCGTGTCGATCGACGCGTTCGACGGCACCGACACCGGCGGCCTGATCTGGGACGCGATCGACGCGCGCCTGGCGGCACGGGCGGCGGCCTGACGGATGTGCGCCATTCCTCCGTTCGTCCTGAGTAGCCATTGAGCATGTCGAAATGGCGTATCGAAGGATGTTGCACGCGATGCTTCGATACGAGGCTTCGACTTCGCTCAGCCTCTACTCAGCACGAACGGACATAGGGGCATGACCGACTGGGTGCTGCGGCTGATCGATGCGGGGGGCTATTGGGGGATCTTCCTGCTGATGATCCTTGAAAATGTGTTTCCGCCGATCCCATCCGAACTGATCATGGGGATTGGCGGCATCCGCGTCGGCCAGGGGCGGATGGCGATGGAATGGCTGCTGCTGGCGGGCACGCTGGGCACCACGATCGGCAATTATTTCTGGTATCTGGTCGGCCATATATTGGGCTTTGGCCGGTTGAAGCCGCTGGTCGATCGCTTCGGCCGCTGGGCGACGCTGGAATGGCGCGATGTCGAGGCGCTGGACCGGCTGTTCGGCAAATATGGCCAGATCGTCGTCTTCGTCTTCCGCTTCATGCCGGCCTTCCGCACGATGATCTCGCTGCCCGCCGGCCTGTTCCGCATGGGGCATGTCCGTTTCCTGATCTGGACTGCCGGCGGCGCGCTGGTGTGGAATCTGGTGCTGGCCTATGCCGGCTTCCTGCTCGGCCAGAATTTCCGCGACATCGACAAATATGTCGGGCCGGTGGCGACCGCCTGCGTGGTCGGCGCGGTGCTGCTCTATCTCTGGCGATTGGCGACCTGGCGGCCCAAGGGATAAGCCTGGTTAGAAGGGCAATTTGATGCCCACCATTACCCGCTGCGAGGTGGTGCCGTCGCCCATGCCCTGGCTCTCGACATGGACATTGCCCTTCACCTTGCCGAACAGGGTGGTTTCGGCGCGGCCGAGCGGTGGCTCGTCGCTGGTGGCGGCGACCTCGCGGTCGATCCGCTCGTCGCGGCGGCGGCCGGTGACGACGATGGCGTTGGGATTGGGCGCGGGCTGCACCTTCTGAAGGTCGAAATCGGGCGGGATGTCGGTGCCGCCAACGCTTTGCAGGGCCATCAACAGACGCAGCATCCAGGGGTTCCTCCGGTCGCAACGGGGATCTGCCAGCGAGGCTGACGCAGGATTACGGCGAATCCATGGCCGTTTCAGGCGCGGGGATGGGCGGCGCGATAGACGTCGAGCAGATGGGCGGCATCGACCTGGGTATAGACCTGGGTCGAGGTCAGGCTGGCATGGCCGAGCAGTTCCTGCAAGCTGCGCAGGTCCGCGCCCCGGCCGAGCAGATGGGTCGCGAAACTGTGGCGCAGCGCATGGGGCGTGGTCCGGTCCGACAGGCCGAGGCGCCCGCGCGCACCCTGCACCGACCGGCGGATGAGCGCGGCCGAGAGTGGGCCGCCGCGCGCGCCCCGGAACAGCGGCTGGTCGCGTTCCGGCGACCAGGGGCATTGGTCGGCATAGGCCTCGATCGCGGAACGGACCTGCGGCAGCAGTGGCACCAGCCGCGTCTTGCCGCGCTTGCCGGTGACGCGCAGCGTATCGCCCAGCGGCATGACGTCGCCCATCAGCCCCATCGCCTCGCCAATGCGCAGGCCCGCGCCATAAAGCAGCAGCAGCACCGCCCAGTCGCGCGCGCCGATCCAGTCCTCGCGCGCGCCCTCGGCAATGTCGCCAGCGAGCGCCAGTGCTTCGTCGGGGGAGATGGGGCGGGGCAGGCCGCGCTTGACCCGTGGCCCCTTGAGCTGGGGGATGCGGGCCTCCGCGCCGCCGACAAATTTCAGGAAGCCGCGCACCGCCGACAATTCGCGCGCGGCGGAGATATTGCCGATGCCGTCGACCCGGCGGCTGGCGAGATAGGCGCGCAGGTCCGCCTGCTCCAGCCGGGCGAGGCTGGCGGCGGTCACGGCCTGTCCCTGATGCTCGGCGAGGAAGGCGACCAGCCGCTCGGCGGTGGCGACATAGGCCCGCACCGTATGGGTGGATCGCCGCCGGTCGAGGCTGAGATGCTGGCGCCAGCGTTCTGGGAGGGCGGGGGTCATGTTGTAAATGCCGCGCTTAACTTCGCATATTTCCCGCACATTTTGATAATATGAAACAAGAGTTGGAAATCTTGTTGCGTGGAGCGGGGGATGCGGGGAGGGGCTGCGTGGCGCATGGCGGCAGCCTAGCAGAGGGGGGCGATGTAGGACAGGTAGCGCTCTCCTCCCTGATCGTCACCCCAGCTAAGGCTGGGGTCTGTCGCCTTCAGGCGATATGGTCGAAGAGATCATCCCAGTCCGGGTTGGCCTGTTCGATCAGGCGGATTTTCCAATCGCGCTTCCAGGCCTTGAGCGTTTTCTCCCGACTGATCGCCAGCAGGATATCCGTGTGATGTTCGACGAGGACCAGACGTGTCAGCCCATATTTGCGGCAGAAAATCGATCCGGTGCCGCGCCGATGCTGATCGATGCGTGCTGCGAGATCGGTGGTGACGCCGATATAGAGGACGCCGCCCGGCTTGTTGGTCATGATGTAGGTATAGCCGCCCTGCGCCATCCGGCGATGCTACATATAAAGGCCTGAGATGCCAGCTTTCGCTGGCATGACGTATATTCTGGAATGGCAGCGTGCCCTTGAAATCCGCCGGGAAATGGGCACATGGGGGCCATGGCTACCCCGTTCGATCCGGCCGATTTGCCGACCGGCATCCTGATGACGCTGTCGCCGCTGGTGGCGCGCGTGCTGGCGCCCAATCCGTCGCCCTTCACCTATACCGGCACCCAGACCTATCTGGTCGGCGGCGCGGATGTGGCGGTGATCGATCCGGGGCCGGACGAGGCCGAGCATCTCGACGCGCTGATCGCCGCGATCGGCGGGCGGCGCGTGGTGGCGATCCTGTGCACCCATACCCATCGCGACCATAGTCCGGCGGCCCGGCCGCTGAGCGCGCTGACCGGGGCGCCGATCATCGGCTGTGCGCCGCTGACGCTGAGCGACGACGGGCCGCGCGCGGATGCGGCATTCGACGCGGACTATCGGCCCGACCGGGTGCTGGGCGATGGCGAAGTGGTGGCCGGCACCGGCTGGACGCTGGAGGCGGTGGCGACGCCGGGCCATACCTCCAACCATCTCTGCTTTGCGCTGGCGCAGGACAAGGCGCTGTTCACCGGCGACCATGTGATGGGCTGGTCGACCAGCGTCATTTCCCCGCCCGATGGCGACATGACTGCCTATATGCGCTCGATGCAGCGGCTGCTGGAGCGGGACGATATCGTCTATTATCCGGCCCATGGCGAGCCGGTGGAAAATCCGCAGCGGCTGGTGCGCGGCATGATGGGCCATCGCAAGCAGCGCGAGGGCCAGATCATGCGCTTCCTGGAGCGCAATGGCGACAGCGCCATCCCCGACATGGTGGCGGAAATGTACAAGGGCGTGGACCCGCGCCTCTACGGGGCGGCCGGGCGATCGGTGCTGGCACATCTGATCGACCTCAATGGCCGGGGCATGGCTGCGCCGCTGGAGGATGGTCGATGGCAGATGCGCTGAAGCGCTATGCCGGGCCGGTCGCGGTCGCGCTGCTGATCCTGATCGTCGGCGGGGCGATGCTGGTCGGATGGCAACGCTATAATCGCGATTATGTGGTGAGCGTCGAGGATGACGGGACGGTGGTGACCAAGGTCATTGCCGAAAGGATCGCCGGTACCAGCAGCCTGAAGGTTTCCGAACTCAGCGGCACGATCCAGAGCAGCGCGCGCGATGTGCGCGGCTTTGGCTGGCTGAAGTCCGACCAGGTGGTGAAGATGCCCTTTTCGGTCGATTATTTCGTCAATGTCGGTGCGATCGGCGCGGATGACCTGGAATGGGATGCGGAGCGCCGCACCCTGATCGTCAACGCGCCCGATGTCACCGTCGGCAAGCCCAATGTGGACGAGAGCCAGCGCACTCTGGTGCGCACCAGCGGCCTGTTCGTGACGCGCGAGGCGGGCGAGGAACTGAGCCGGCGCACGTCCGCCTATGCCCAGGCGCGGGCCGCCAAATCGGCCGGGTCGCCCGAGCGGATGGCGCAGGCGCGCGAATATGGCCGGGCCGCGCTGGTGAAGCTGATGGCCGCGCCGCTGGCAGCGGCCGGGCAGGGCGATGCGCGGGTGATCGTCACCTTCCCGGCGGAACGGCCCAATCGCGAGCAATGGGACGTCACGACGCCGATCAACGAGGTACTGGCAAACAAGCGCCCACAACGCTAGGGCGCGTGCCAAGACCCCGCAAAGGGACCGAGGAGTCACAGGGTATGAACGCTTTCACCGATATTCCGCAGGGGACGGACCTGCGCGCGGAGATCGACCGCCTGCGCAAGGAGCGCAACGCTGTCATCCTGGGCCATTATTACCAGTCGCCCGAAATTCAGGATCTGTCCGATTTCGTTGGTGACAGCCTGGAACTGTCGCGCAAGGCGGCCGAGACCGACGCCGATGTCATCGCCTTTTGCGGCGTGCGCTTCATGGCGGAGACGGCCAAGATCCTGTCGCCGCAGAAGATCGTCGTGCTGCCCGACATGGACGCCGGCTGCAGCCTGGAGGATAGCTGCCCGCCCGCCCAGTTCAAGGCGTTCCGCGAGGCGCATCCCGATCATATTGCGCTGAGCTACATCAACTGTTCGGCCGAGGTGAAGGCGCTGTCCGACATCATCGTGACATCGTCGTCGGCCGAGAAGATCCTGGCGCAGATCCCCAAGGAGCAGAAGATCATCTTCGGCCCCGACAAGCATCTGGGCGGCTATCTCAAGCGCAAGCTGGGCCGCGACATGCTGCTGTGGCCGGGCGTGTGCATCGTGCATGAGGCGTTCAGCGAGACCGAATTGCTGAAGCTCAAGGCCCAGCATCCGCAGGCGCCGGTCGCCGCGCATCCCGAATGCCCGCCCTA
The DNA here is from genome assembly GCF_005281675.1 of Sphingobium sp. MP9-4. NCBI lineage: Bacteria > Pseudomonadati > Pseudomonadota > Alphaproteobacteria > Sphingomonadales > Sphingobiaceae > Sphingobium > Sphingobium sp. MP9-4. Next base: position 8,769 of record NZ_LUFI01000044.1, read on the forward strand.
TATCGTCGACCATGCCGATTATGTCGGGTCGACCAGCGGCATCCTGGACTTTGCCAAGACGATGCCGGGCGACACGCTGATCGTCGCCACCGAACCGCATATCATCCACCAGATGCAAAAAAGCGTGCCGGACAAGAATTTCATCGGCGCGCCGGGCGCGGACGGCAACTGCAACTGCAATATCTGTCCCTATATGGCGCTCAACACGATGGAGAAGCTCTATCTGTCGCTGCGCGACCTGAGCCCGCGCATCGAGATGGACGAGACGCTGCGCGTCGCCGCCAAGAAGAGCCTGGACCGGATGTTGGAAATGGCCAGCGGCACGGTCGGTCAGGGCGATCTGGGCGCTCGCTGAGCATAGACGGGGGAGGTCGGTCACATGGTCAACCTCCCCGACAGCGAACTGGGCCTGGCCTATTATGCGCTGGAATGGGCGATCCGCATCGGCGCGCTGATCGCCGTGCCCTTTCGTCGATCGCCGGCCGCGACGCGGGCGTGGCTGCTGCTGATCTTCTTCCTGCCGGTGCCGGGACTGCTCTTGTTCTGGACGATCGGCAGCCCGCGTTTCCCCGAATGGCGGCGCGATCGCTTTGGCGAGCTTGATCCCTGGTTCGGCGGCATTGCGGCGCGGCTTGCGCCCCATGCGCCGCCGCCCGATCCGATCGTCGACCTGGCCGCGAAGCTGGGCAAGATGCCGGCGACCGGCGGCAACCGGGTCGATCTGATCTTCGACTATATCGTCGCGATCGATCGGCTGGTGGCGGACATCAATGCCGCGCAGCACAGCATCCGCATCCTCGTCTATATCTTCGCCGATGATGCGGTAGGACAGCGCGTGGCCGATGCGCTGGGCGCGGCGGTGAAGCGCGGCGTCACCGTGCAGGTCATGTATGATCCGGTCGGATCGCGTCCCTGGCGCAAGGGGATGGAAGCGATGCTGACGGCGGCGGGGGTGGAGCTGTGCGCCGCTTTGCCGTTCCGCTGGATCCGCGGGCGGACAAGGCGCGACATGCGCAACCATCGCAAGCTGTTCGTGATCGACGGGACGATCGGCCATGTCGGATCGCAGAATATCGTCGCGCGCGACTTCAAGCCCGGCATCGTCAACCAGGAACTGGTGGCGCGGGTGACCGGGCCGGTGGTGGCGGAGCTGGAGGCGCTGGTGCGGGCCGACTGGTATATGGAGACGCACCAGTTGCCCGAAGGGCCGGTGACCATTCCCGAACCGGCCGGCGACGCGGTGGCGCAATTGCTGCCGAGCGGGTCCAACTATCCGCTGGAAGGGTTCAAGACGCTGCTGGTGTGGCAACTGCATCAGGCGTGCAGCCATGTGATGCTGGTGACGCCCTATTTCATCCCCGACGATGATCTGGTCGATGCGATGCGCACGGCGGTGCTGCGCGGCGTGACCGTCGATCTGATCGTGTCCAAGCCGGTCGACCAGTGGCTGGTCCATGCGGCGCAATCCTCTTATTATGCCGAGCTGATGGCGGCGGGCATCGGCATCCACGCCCATCGGCCCGAATTCGTCCACGCCAAGACCGTCAGCATCGACGGTCGGCTGGCGGTGGTCGGCTCCGCCAATGTCGACATGCGCAGTTTCGAGCTGAACGAGGAAGCCAGCCTGCTCCTCTATGACGCGGAAACGGTGGCGGCGGTGGAGGTGGTGCAGCGCCGTTTCATGGCGCGGGCGGAGACGCTGGACCGCGAAATATGGCGCGCCCGGCCGCTCTATCGCAAGGTTGCGGAAAATGTCGCGCGGATGGTCGGCTCGCTGTTGTAACGGCCCCGCATCATCGCCTATCGCATCGGGCCATGAGACATAAGCTGACGCTCCGTTCCGCCCTGATGGCGATCGCCATCGCTTCCGCTCCTGCCCTGATCGCCGCCGCGCCCGCCACGGGTGACGATCCCTATCTCTGGCTGGAGGATATCGAGGGCGCCAAGGCGATCGCGCAGGTCGAGCAGTGGAATGGCGAGACGGAAAAGCTGTTGCGGGCCAGCCCGCGGTTCGAGGCGGACCGGGCGCGGGCGCGCGCGATCCTGGACGATGAAAGCCAGATCGCGGTGCCGGACAAGGTGATGGGCGACCGGGTCACCAATTTGTGGCGCGACGCGAAGAACCCCCGCGGCCTGTGGCGGTCGAGCGACCTGGCATCCTATCTGGCCGGCAAGCCCAATTGGACGACGATCATCGACGTCGATGCGCTGGGCAAGGCCGAGGGCAAGAGCTGGGTCTGGCATGGCGCCGATTGCCTGGCGCCCGATTATGGTCGCTGCCTGATCTCGCTGAGCGCGGGCGGCACCGATGCCGATGTCGTGCGCGAATATGACCTCGCCACCGGCAAGTTCGTCGAGGGCGGCTTCACCCTGCCCGAAGCCAAGAGCGACGTCGCCTGGGCCGACAAGGACACGTTGCTGGTTGGCACCGATTATGGCGCGGGATCGCTGACCGCGTCGGGCTATCCGCGCATCGTCAAGCGCTGGAAGCGGGGCACGCCATTGTCGGCCGCAACTTTGGTCAAGGAAGGCGTCGACAGCGACATTTCGGTGCGGCCGCGCGTCGAGCAGGATGGCGACAAACGCTGGGTCTTCATCGACCGGGCGCTGACCTTCTACACCAACGACCTCTATATCGAGGGCGCGAACGGCCAGCTGATCCGCACACCGGTGCCCGATACGGCCGATTTCCGTGGCTTGATCGGCGGCCAGATGATCGTGCTGCTGAACAAGCCGCTGGGCGACATTCCGACCGGATCGCTGGTGTCCTGGCCGATCGCCGATGTGGCGGCGGGCAAGGCGGGGGCGCCGCAGGTCGTGCTGAAGCCGACCGCGACCTCCGTGGTCGAGGAAGTGCGCACCACCGACAATATCCTGTGGGTGAAGCAGCTCGACAATGTGTCGGGCGCGCTGCTGGCGATGACCCGCGACGCTGCCACCGGCCGCTGGACCAGCCGTTCGGTGCCGCTGGCGGACAAGGCGACGGTCCATCTGGTCGGCACCGACGACAAGGGCGACCGGGTCTTCGCTTCGGTCGAGGGGATGCTGACGCCGCCCAGCCTGATGGTGGCGGGAGCGCAGGGGGCGGCGCGCACGATCCAGCAATTGCCCGCGCGCTTCGACGCCAGCCAGTTCGTGGTGGAGCAGCGCTTCGCCACGTCGAAGGACGGGACGAAGATCCCCTATTTCCTGGCGCGCAAGAAGGGCGTGACGGGACCGGTGCCGGCGTTCATCCATGCCTATGGCGGGTTCCGTGCGGCGCAGACGCCGACCTACCTCACCACCGAACCCTATCGCGCCGGGCCGCTGGGCCTGTTCTGGGTCGAGGATGGCAATGCCTATGTCCTCGCCAATATCCGCGGCGGCGGCGAATATGGCCCGGCCTGGCATCAGGACGCGCTGCGCGAGAAGCGCCAGAATGCGTTCGACGATCTGGCGGCGGTGGCCGAGGATCTGGTCAAGACCGGCGTGTCGACCAAGGGCGATATCGGCATTTCCGGCCGCTCCAATGGCGGCGTGCTGGTCGGCGCGGCGATGACCCAGCGGCCCGACCTCTATGGCGCGGTGATCGCGGGATCGCCGCTGGAGGATATGAAGCGCTATTCGCATCTGTCGGCCGGCGCCTCGTGGGTGGCGGAATATGGCGATCCCGATGTGCCCTCCGACTGGGCGTTCATGTCCAAATGGTCGCCCTATCAGAATGTGAAGGCCGGGGCGCAGTATCCGCCCGCCTTCTTCTACCTGTCGACCAAGGATGACCGGGTGCATCCGGGCCATGCGCGCAAGATGGCGGCGAAGCTGAAGGCGACTGGCAGCACGGTCTATTATCATGAATATCGCGAGGGCGGCCATTCGGTCGGCGCCGACCATGCCGAGGATGCGGTGCGCGCGGCGCTGCTGCACGCCTTCCTGACCCGCGAACTGGTGGAGAAGAAGAAGTGAGCGCGGCTTTCACGCTGGAAGGGTTCGATCTCGACGCCTTTGTCGCTTCGACGCTGGCGGAAGATCTGGGGCCGGACGGCCGCGACGTCACCAGCGAGGCGGTGATCCCGGCCGATGCGATCTTCGACGGGGTGATGGACAGCCGCGACGCGGTGACGCTGGCCGGCCTGCCGATCGCGGTCGCCTTCTTCCGGACGCTCGATCCCGATGTCGAGATCGAGCTGCTGCACCAGGATGGCGACCGGGTGGCGGCGGGGACCGACATCATGCGCATCCGGGGCAAGGCCCGCGCGCTGCTGACGGCCGAGCGATCGGCGCTCAACACGGTGCAGCATCTGACCGGCATCGCCACCATGACCCGCGCCTATGTCGACGCGATCCTGGGCACGGGCGCGACCTTGCTGGATACACGCAAGACGATCCCCGGTCTGCGCCGGCTAGAGAAATATGCCACCCGCATGGGCGGCGCGACCAATCATCGCATGGGCCTGTGGGATGCGGCGATGATCAAGGATAATCATGTCGCGGTCGCCGGGTCGGTCGAGGAAGCGGCGCGCCGTGCGGTTGCCGCCGGCATCGCCCAGATCATCGTCGAGGTCGACCGGGTCGACCAGATCGAGCCGGCGCTGGCCGCCGGCGCTACCCATTTGCTGCTCGACAATATGGATGCAGCCACGCTGCGCGGCGCCGTCACCCTGGTCGGCGGGCGGGTGCCGACCGAAGCATCGGGCGGCGTCACGCTGGAGACGATCCGCGCCAAGGCGGACACCGGCGTCACCTATATCAGCGTCGGCCGCCTCACCCAATCTGCCCCTGCCGCCGACATCGGACTGGATTTTTCCCATGCGTAAATATCTGTTGCCCCTGATCGCCCTGCTGCTGCCCGGCATCGCCCATGCCCAGGCCAATCAGTGCCGCCTGCCCGAGATCATCGCCCGCCCGCAAGTGGAGGGGCCGAGCGCCGACGAACCCAAGCGCGTGCTGCCGATCGGCTATTACACGCTGGCCGTCAGCTGGAGCCCGCAATATTGTAAGACGTCGCGGGGCGGCGCCCGCGATGCGTTCCAGTGCGGGTCGGGCAATGATTTCGGTTTCACCCTGCATGGCCTGTGGCCCGACGGCTACGGCAAGGAATGGCCGCAATATTGCAAACCGGCCGCCCCATTGCCGCGCAAGGTGATCAGCGATCATCTCTGTTCGACGCCTTCGGTGCAGCTGATCCAGCATGAGTGGGTCAAGCATGGCACCTGCATGCCGACCACGCCGACCAAATTCTTCGCCCTGTCGCGCAAGCTCTATCAGGCGGTGCGTTTCCCCGACATGGATGCACTGGCACAGCGGCCGACCCTGTCGGCACAGGATTTCGCCAAGGCGTTCGCGGCACAGAACAAGGGCATGGTCGCCGATGGCATCCGCCTGAACGTCAGCCGCGACGGCGCGCTGAGCGAAGTGTGGATCTGCATGGACCGCAAATATCGCTACATGGCCTGTCCGCCGCAACAGGGCGGCGTGCGCGACCGGGCGCAACTGCGCATCGAGCCGCGTCGCTGACCGGGATTAACCGTCGATCGTCACCGTCGAGGGGTGGTGGCGATCGAGATGCTTGCGGATGATGCGCAGATTCTTCGTGTTCGACTTGTAGAGAAAGTCGAAGATATCGCCGGCAAAGGGGATGGCACCGACCAGCGTGTCGACGCCGACATTGGCGGCCATGCGGGTGAGCTGCCATTTCGACAGGCCGAGATTGCGGGCTTCCCACACAATCCAGGCGCCCATGGCGGCGGTCGCGATGTCGCCGACGACGGGGACGAGACCGATCAGGCTGTCCATGCCGACCCGGCGCTTCGTGCCGGGGATGACGAACAGCCCCTCCAGCACGGCCTCCATCATCTCGATCCGGCGACGGATCGAAGCGGGGTCGCGGCCGAAGCCGGGCATGTCACGAACAAGGTCATCGAACTGCTTGGCCGAAACGGGCATTCCATCACTCTCCAAAGCCCTGTGCGGCCGGATAACGTCCGGTGCGGCAAAAAGGGCGCAGACCCTTAGTTGGTGCTGCGGAAGAGATGGTTCAATGGGTGGCGGCCACGCGGCGAGGGCAGAAAGCCGCTGAGCCGTTTCGACACCAGCGACCAGCGGATCGGTGCGCCGAGCGGAATATAGCCATCATGGCCCTGAATCAGGCCCACCGCCTGGGCGACGCGGGCGGCGCGCTCCTCCGCCGTGCTGGCGAGGCTGGCGGCCTGCAGCGCGGCTTCGCCCTCCGGGCTGCAGTGAATCTTGCGGGCACAGCCGATGCGGCCGAGATACCAGAGCGCGCTGTCATAGGCGGCGACCTCGTCGATCAGGGACAGGTCCGCCTTGTCGGCCAGATCGACCCGCTCTGCGGCCAGGCCGATGGCGCCCAGATCGCGCGCCAACAGGCCGAACAACAGGGTCGAGCCGGGGCCGGCGGGCAGGGCGATGCGCAGCGGCGGCGGATCGCCATGGGTGCCACGCCAGCGGTCGATGATGGCGCGGCCCTGTGCGCGGCGATCATCCATCGCCTGCCCGACCCAGCCGGGCGTGGGCGGCGCCACCGGCAGGTCGAGCTGACCGGGCAGCAACTGCTCGCTGATCGCCCAGCCGCCCAGCGGGAACATCTGGAGCAGCTGGTTGCGATCGACCGCCATGTTGATCGCGGCGCGCACGCCGTCATCGTCGAGCAGATCGCCCTTGCCGGTGACGGCAAGGCCCAGCAGCCCCTGCACCGGGTCCATTCGCACGGCGTCACGATCGATGCCGGCGGGCACCAGCAGGGGCAGGTCGGCATAGCGGCCGCCCAGCACCAGCGCCGACTGTTTCTCGCGGAAGCGGATGATGGCGAGCGACGCGCGCTCGGCGCGCAGCACGCGGGTCTGCCAGGCGGGGACGCCGGCTTCCTCCTCATCGCTGTCGGCATCGTCGCCGCTGAGGCGATCGACCGGGGCGAGCATCGCCGCGCCGCTGCGCCAGACGCTGCGATAGGGGCCGGTGCCGCCGTCGCGCGACAACACCGCCATTTGCGGCTGGGCCAGCATCTGCAGCACATAGGGGCGGGCAGCGGCCATGCGAATCTCGATCACCTCGCCGGTCATCGGCACGACCGCCTGCACCGCGTCGAGCGGTCCGTCGGGGTCGAGCTGGCGCAGCATCTCGATCCGCGCCATCAGCATGCGGGCGACATCGGGCGCGGTGACGCGAGCGCCATTGGCCCAGAAGGCGCGGCGCAGGCGGAAAATATAGCTGCGCCCATCATCCTCCACCACCCAGCGCTGGGCGAGGGCCGGCAAGATGTCGCCGCCGGCATCGAAGGCGACCAGCCCCTGGGCGGTGGCCTCCAGGATCAGCTTGGCTGCCGGATTGGGCAGATTCTGCAAGGGCTTGGCAAGTTCGGTTCGGCTGCCGATGACGCTGACCACCACCGGGCCGCTGCCTTCGTCGGAGCAGCTGCCGAGCGCGAGGCCGAGGCTGGCCCCGGCGATCAGGGCGGCGCGGCGCGACAGGGCGCGCAGGCGGGGCGGGACGGCAAACATGCAGGAACGGGCTTAAAGCGTTTTCCAATCAGGTGGAATCACCTGATGACTCGGAAAAGGCGGGAAATCAAAAATATGGAGCAGCCGATCCGGCACGGCCGGATCGAAATCTGCTCCAGCCCGATGGGGCGCCGCCGCCAACCGCGATCGGCGCTTTTGCCGATGTCACAAAAGCGACATCTGAAAGACGCTGCGATGTAACATAAGATTCATACTGGCGTCCCCGAAACAGGGGAATGGACAGGAATGACGCTCCGATTGCGACTGGCCGCCGGCACCGCGCTGGCGACGCTGATGATCTCCACGCCGGCACAGGCGCAGGATAATGCGGCCTTGCAGCGCCAGATCGACGAACTCAAGGCGCAGGTGCAGGCGCTGACCGCCGCACTGGCCGCCAACAAGGGCACGCAGCCGGTGGCGGCCGCGCCGGTGCCCGCAGTGGACGCCGCTTCGCCGCCTGCTGCGCCCGTCGCTCTGGCCGCTGCGCCGGCCGCGCCGGCGGCCGTCCCGGTGTCGGCCGAGGCGCCCAAGTCCAAGGCCTGGTATGAGAAGCTGTCGCTGCGCGGCTATACCCAGATGCGCTACAACGCCTTCTTGTCGGGCGACGACACGGCGCCGACCGGCGAGTCCCGGCTCCGTTCGCCCCATGACAGTTCGATCTCGGATCGCGGCGGTTTTTCGCTGCGCCGGGCGCGGCTGGTGCTGCAGGGCGATGTGTCCGATCGGGTGTCGCTCTATCTCCAATCCGATTTCGCGTCGGCGGTGAACAACCAGGCGGGCAGCGAGCGGCGCGAGGGCTTCGTCCAGCTGCGCGATGCCTATGCCGATGTCTACCTCGACAAGGACAAGAATTGGCGTGTGCGCTTAGGTCAGTCGAAAGTGCCGTTCGGCTGGGAGAATATGCAGTCCTCGTCCAACCGGCTGACGCTCGACCGCAGCGACGCGATCAACAGCGCGGTGCCGAGCGAGCGCGACCTGGGCATTGTCGGCTATTATACGCCGACATCGGTGCAGCAGATCTGGGACCGGCTGGGGCATGACGGGCAGAAGCTGTTCGGCAATTATGGCGCCTTTGGCCTTGGCGTCTTCAACGGGCAGGGCACCAACCGGACCGAGCAGAATCGCGGGCTGATGAAGGTGGCGTTCGCGACCTGGCCGTTCGAGCTGGATGGGCTGGGCGATGCCTTTGAGGGCCAGGTGCTGGAAATCGGCGGATCGGCAATGATGAACGATGTGCAGCCCGAACTGCGCAGCGGCGGCGTCAGCACGATTGCCTATGACGATGATCGTGTCGGCCTGCACGCCATTCTCTATCCCCAGCCCTTCGGCATCCAGGCCGAATGGAATTGGGGCAAGGGGCCGGAATATGACCTGGACAGCCAGTCGATCGAGACCAAGAATCTGAGCGGCGGCTATGTCCAGATGATGTATCGCCTGCCGACCGAGACGATCGGCGCGCTGATGCCCTATGCCCGCTGGCAGCATTATCGCGGCGGATGGAAGGCCGGCACCAACGCGCCGCGGCTGGAAACCGACGAATTCGAACTGGGTGTGGAATGGCAGCCGTGGAAGGCGCTGGAATTCACCTTCGCCTATGCCCGGATGAAGCGCGCCGAAGCCGACGAACGGCGCACCGGCCGGGCGGAAGGCAATCTGATCCGCACCCAGGTGCAGTGGAACTACTGACCGGGCATGCCCCTGTCAGGGCGTGACCGGCGGTAGCGGATCCTTCTGCGCTGCGGCCTTGCCGTCGGGGTTGAACAACATGATCCGATCCTCGCTCGCGTCATAGCGCGGCCAGGCGGCAAGGCCGGTGCCGTTCGGATCGCCGCTGCGCGCGAAATTGACGATATAGGCGCTGATGGTGCGACCCATTGAATTGTCGCGTGGCGTGGTCGCGGCGCCATATTTGATCGCCTGGGTATCGAAGAAATAGGGGATGTCGGTGGCATGGCCCGCACCGGGCTCGCCCACCGAAGTGGCGACATAGTCGAAGCGATAGGCGTAGACCGGCAGCTTCGCCGCCGCGAGCGTGGCGGCGACGGTGCGGGCACCGCCGACCATGAAGCCCGTGGGGCCACCAATGTCGGCGCCGGTCGCGCCGACCATCACCGGTACATGGGCGAAATTGCCGGCAGCATAGGCGGCGGCGGGATTGACCGCGATCCTGCCGTCGGGGAAGGGCGGGCTGTAGGGGCCAAGCTGGCCCTTGAACATGCCCTCCAGGTTGAGGCCGTCAATCACCTGGTCGGCGGGGAGGGCGCGCAGCGCCTTGAGCGCGGCGGCGTCGCTGCCCTTGATCCCCCTGGTCGCGGCAAAGGCTTCGCCGATCGTCGCGGCGCTGCCATCCTTTGGCCCCATCATCTGGCCATCGCCGCCCGACATGATGACCGCGCGCTGGAACAGGCCCTGTGACAAAGGCGAGGTCAGCAGGGCATGGACCGACATACCGCCCGCGCTTTCGCCGATGATGGTGATGTTGGCGGGATCGCCGCCGAAACGGGCGATGTTGCGCTTCACCCATTGCAGCGCCGCGACCTGGTCCATCAGGCCGTAATTGCCGGCGAGGCCCTTGTCCTCGTTCGCGGCGGCAAGGGCGGGGTGGGCGAAGGTGCCGAAGCGGCCGAGCCGATAGTTGAAGCTGACCACCATCAGCCCCTGCTTCGCCAGCGCCGCGCCCGCATAGGTCGGCGGGGAGGAGCCACCATTCACGAAGCCGCCGCCATAGATCCAGAACAGGACCGGCAGCTTGGCGGTGGCGCCGGCGGGCTTCCAGACATTGGCGTAGAGGCAATCCTCCGCCGGCGGGGTGCCGAGCGGGGCCGCATCGCTGGGGAATGGCAGCTGCATGCAGTCGTTGCGATAGGCGGTGGCTTCGCGCACGCCCTGCCAGCGGGCCACGGGCTGGGGCATGCGCCAGCGCAGGTCGCCGACCGGCGGCGCAGCGAAGGGAATGCCCTTCCAGCTTTCCACCCCGGCGTCGAGCGCGCCATGGACGATTCCCGCTTCGGTCTGGGCCATCTGCGGCTGGGGCGTGGGGGAACGGGCGGCGAGCGGGGCTGTGCCAAGGGCGCTGGTGCCGAGCAACAGGGCGCCCAGCCCGATGATAGTGGTCCGCCGCATCGCCTGCATCCTCCATTCCATTCTGTGGGCGGGAATAGAGGCAAATATGGCGCGGAAATCAATCAGCTTGATCGGACAAAGAAAAAGGGGCGGCACCCGAAGGCACCACCCCAAATTTCTCCGGTTGCAACCGGAAAGCCGGGCCTTGCCGAAGCAAGGCCGCAACAGCTTACTTCAGCTCGACGGTCGCGCCGGCTTCTTCCAGCTGCTTCTTCAGCTTTTCGGCTTCGTCCTTGCTGGCGCCTTCCTTGACAGCCTTCGGGGCGCCTTCGACCAGAGCCTTGGCTTCGGTCAGGCCCAGGCCGGTGATGGCGCGGACTTCCTTGATGACGTTGATCTTCTTGCCACCGTCGCCGGTCAGGATCACGTCGAATTCGGTCTGCTCTTCAGCAGCCGGAGCGGCGCCGCCAGCAGCCGGAGCGGCCACAGCGACAGCAGCGGCGGCCGAAACGCCCCACTTTTCTTCCAGAGCCTTCGACAGCTCAGCGGCTTCGAGGACGGTGAGGGCCGAGAGCTGATCGACCAGAGCGTTGATGTCTGCCATTTTTCAATTCCTTCCAAGGGGCGATTGCCCCGAACAAATGAGGTTCAAAAGTTAATGAGGATGAGGGGCGGCTCAGGCCGCTTCCTTCTCCGCATAGGCGTTGAAGACGCGCGCAAGCTGCGCAGCCGGTGCCTGGGTGACGGTTGCGAGCTTGGTAGCCGGGGCGACCAGAAGGCCGACCAGCTTCGCACGCAGTTCATCCAGCGACGGCATCGATGCCAGGGCCTTGACGCCCTCCGCATCGAGCAGCACTTCGCCCATCGCGCCGCCAACGATCTCAAGCTTGTCGTTGGTCTTCGCGAAATCGACTGCAACCTTGGCGGCTGCAACCGGATCGACCGAGGAGGCGAGGCCGACGGGGCCGGCCAGCAGGTCGCTGATGCCGGTATAGTCGGTGCCTTCGAGGGCGATCTTGACGAGGCGGTTCTTCGTAACCTTGTAGGACGCACCGGCGTCGCGCATCTTCTGGCGCAGGACGGTCGACTGGGCGACGGTCATGCCGAGGTTGCGGGTCACGACGACCACACCAACTTCTGCCAGCTGAGCGTTCAGCGCGGAGACGATCTCAGATTTCTGATTACGATCCATGCCATTCTCCACTTCATGTTCGCGTCGCTTGCGCTACGCGAACGGCTAAAACCCATGGCAAGCCATGGGGCAGTTAAGTCCGAAGGGGAGAGATCGACTGGCCCATATCCTCGAAAGGGAAATCAGGCAGACCCGAATCGGGCGCATGGCCCGTCCGGTAAAGAACTTTTCCCCGTCTAGGCTGGAGATTAAGAAGGGCAAATTCCCTTCACCAACTGTCTCGGACGGAAGACCAATGGCATGAGCCACGGGTCTGCTGGGGCGCCCTTACAGATTTTGAGCCATGCTGTCACGCGGAATCTGGCGAGGAACGGTTGCGATCGCGCAACGGCATTGTGTCCTCGTAGGGCGGGCGATAGCATGATGATGCTATGCATATTTGGGTGAATGTGGCGCTTAGCGCATTCTGCTGCACGATGTTGGGCAGCGCTGGCTATGCCGAGCCCGAGGATTTGACAGATATGCCGCCGGATGAGCGGGCATCGCTTGTCGCTATAATTGCCTGGCATGATTGCATGGCACCGGTCGTTCGCAAGGTGAAGAATTGGCGTCCGCTCGATGATCGTGAGGTCAATGCGCTGGGATATGCCTGCCCCACTGAATTGCGTGCCGCGGCAGAGCGGCTGTCCGAACGCAATTGGTCGGCGGAGCAAGTTCCGGCCAGCTATTTTGCCATGAGCCGCGAGCAGCGGATTTTGTCGCATGAGCGGGAATTGGCCGAGAGCTTTTGGTGTGAATTTCGCCAATGCTACATATTGTAGCGTATCGATCCCGGCATAATGCGGCGGTTGGCGGTGGAGGACGCCGTCCCCCACCGCTGCTTCTGTCCTAGACCCGGTCCGCCTGCACCACCGTGTCGAGGGCGCGCAGCGCCGAGACGATGCGGCTCAGATGCTGGGCGTCGGCCACTTCCAGGTCGATGATGTCGGTGTGGAAGGGGCCTTCGCGATTGACCAGTTGCAGGTTGAGGATGTTCGCCTTGGTCGCGCCGAACACATTGGCGACCGCGGCGAGGGCGCCGGGCTGGTTCTTGACGATGACCTGCAGCCGGGCGGTGCCGCCCTTGGACTTGCTGTCCCAGCTCAGGTCGACCCAGTCATCGTCCTGGCCCGCCTCCAGCGTGCGGCAGTCGATGGTGTGGACCTCGATCGGCTCGCCGGTGCGGCGGATGCCGACGATGCGGTCGCCCGGCACCGGGTGGCAGCATTCGCTCAGCTTGTAGGCGATGCCCGGCGTCAGGCCGCGGATCGAGACCGGGGCATGCTGGCGCGGATGGGCTTCTTCCAGTTCCTGGCCGCTGGTGGAGCCGGGGATCAGCGCCTCCATCACTTCGGAATCGAGCAACCGATGCGTGGCGATCGCCACCATCAGCGAAGCACGATCCTCCAGTTTCAGCCGCTTGAGCGCGGCATTGAGCGCCTTGTCGCCCAGCTCGCTCGCCAGTTCGGGCGAGAAGCGACCGATGATCTCCTCATAGAGTTTTTCGCCCAGCGCCACTTCCTCGCCGCGCTGCTTCTGGCGGATGAAGCGGCGGATGGCGGCGCGCGCCTTGCCGGTGATGGCGAAGCTGAGCCAGCCGGGCTGGGGTTCCTGGCCGGCGGATTTCAGGATTTCGACCTGATCGCCATTTTCAAGGGAGGTGCGCAGCGGCACCACCCGGCCATTCACCTTCGCCCCGACCGTCTGGTTGCCGAGCGATGTGTGGACGGCATAGGCGAAGTCGACCGGGGTCGATCCCTTGGGCAACTGGTGCAGCTCGCCCTTGGGCGAGAAGGCGAAGATGCGATCCTGATACATCGCCATGCGGGTATGTTCGAGCAGCTCGTCGGCATCCTGGCTCTGTTCCAGGATTTCGACCAGGTCGCGCAGCCAGGCCGCATTCTGGTCGGTGGCGTCGCCCTTCTGCTTGTAGGCCCAGTGCGCCGCAAGGCCGAGTTCGGCGTCATTATGCATGTCGCGGCTGCGGATCTGCACCTCGATACGGGCATTTTCCTGATGGATGACCGTGGTGTGCAGCGAGCGATAGCCGTTGCGCTTGGGGGTGGAGATATAATCCTTGAACCGGCCCGGCACCATCTTGAAGGTCTGGTGGATGACGCCGAGCGCGCGATAGCAATCCTCGGTCGTTTCCGTGATGACACGGAAGGCCATGACGTCGGTCAGCTGTTCAAAGCTGATGTGCCGTTCCTGCATCTTCTTCCAGATGGAATAGGGATGTTTTTCGCGGCCCGACACGGTGACGGACAGATTATGGCCGCCCAACAGCAATTGCAGCTCCGCGCCGATCCGGTCGACCTTGTCATGGCCGCCTTCCTTCAGTTGCTCCAGCCGCTTGGTGATGCTGTCATAGGCTTCGGGTTCCAGCACGCGGAACGAGAGAAGCTGCATCTCGCGCATGAAGTCATACATGCCGATCCGCTCCGCCAGCGGGGCATAGATGTCCATCGTCTCCTTGGCGATGCGGCGGCGCTTCTGCTCATTCTTGATGAAGTGCAGCGTGCGCATATTGTGCAGCCGGTCGGCCAGCTTCACCAGCAGCACGCGGATATCGTCCGACATGGCGAGCAGGAACTTGCGCAAATTCTCGGCCGCCCGCTCATTTTCGGACATGGCCTCGATCTTGGAAAGCTTGGTCACGCCGTCGACCATGCGGGCGACATCCTTGCCGAACGCCTCCTCGATCTCGTCATAGGTGACCAGCGTATCCTCGATCGTGTCGTGCAGCAGCGCTGTCACGATCGTCTGGTCGTCCAGATAGAAGTCGGTCAGGATACCCGCGACCTCGATCGGATGGCTGAAATAGGGGTCGCCGCTGGCACGCTTCTGGCTGCCATGCTTCTGGACGGAGAAGACATAAGCGCGGTTGATCATCGCTTCATCCGCATCCGGATCGTAGCGCTTTACCCGTTCGACAAGTTCATATTGACGTAGCATCGTTTCCCGATTGTGTGGGAAGCGCCTTGCAGCGCAACAAAAAAATCCCGATCTGTGTGATTTGGGTTGCCTTTGTGCAACTTTTGCAACGGTCGCCGCTTTGCGCTATTAGATCGACATCATGAAACATAATCTTGCCCAGGACCTGGAACAATGCGCCCTTCCCGCCGCGCTGGAGGCGATGGGTGAGCGCTGGTCCTTCCTGATCCTGCGGGGCGCCCTGTCGGGCATTCGCCATTTCGAGGAGTTCCAGTCGACGCTGGGCATCGCCCGCAATATCCTGGCCAACCGCCTCGCGCGGCTCGTCGAAAATGGCATCATGCTGCGCCAGCCGATGCAGTGCGACCGGCGCAAGGTCGAATATCGGCTGACCGAAAAGGGCCAGGAACTGGCCCCCGCGATGATCGCACTGCGCCAGTGGGGCGAGAAATGGGGCAGCGCTCCGCCCTTCTGCCAGGTGCTGGCGGACAAGCGCGATGGCCTGCCGATCCGCGCGATCGCGATCCAGGCGCATGACGGCCGCACGCTGGACCTGAGCGATCTGGTCTGGCTGTGCCGCGACGAAGTGACCCCGATGGCGCAAGAGCCGGCTGCGGCGGCCTGATACCGGACGACGGGGCGGCTTCACCATGGCGCTGAAATCGCCTAGGCTGTCGGTAATGTCAGTCCATCCCCTGCAGCCCAAACCCTTTTTCGCGGACAAGAATCGCGCTTTCTGGAACCTCCAGTCGCTTGGCTGGGCCGGGGCCTTCCTACTGCGCGGGTCGTCCACCATCGCCAATGGTCAGCCGCTGTCCAGCCTGATCCCGGTGCTGATCTCCACCGTCACCGGCTATTCGGCGACCTTGCTGATCGCGGTCGCTTTCCGTTTTCTGCAGAAACAGCGGCCGATCCTGACCTGGGGCGCGTCGATCGTTACCGTGGTCGCCGCCGCCGCGATGGTCGCCTTCATCGATGCCTGGGTCTTTTCGACCCAGAACAAGGGCAGCGAAACCGCCGGGTTGCAGCTGTTCCTGGGCGCCTTCTATCTGTCGATGACGCTGCTGGGCGCCTGGTCGGCGCTCTATTATGCGATCAACTTCTACCTGACGGTGGAGGAACAGGCGGACCAGCTGCTGCATCTGGAGAATCAGGCGTCGAGCGCGCAACTCGCCATGCTGCGCTATCAGCTCAATCCGCATTTCCTGTTCAACACGCTCAATTCCATCTCGACCCTGGTGCTGCTCAAGGAAACCACGCGCGCCAATGCGATGCTGTCGCGGCTGTCCTCCTTCCTGCGCTATACGCTGATCAACGAGCCGACCGCGCATGTGACGATCGAGCAGGAGATCGAGACGCTGAAACTCTATCTGGAGATCGAGAAGATGCGCTTCGAGGACCGGCTGCGTCCGTCCTTCGACGTCCATCCTTCGGTCGCCCACGCACGCCTGCCGTCGCTGCTGCTGCAGCCGCTGGTGGAAAATGCGATCAAATATGCGGTCACGCCCAAGGAGGAAGGGGCGGAAATCTCGGTCTCGGCGCAACCCGCCGGTGAAAATGTCCGGATCGTCGTGTCGGACAGCGGGCCGGGATTGAACGATGGCGCAATGAAGCCACACATTCCGGTCAGCGAGGGGACGGGCGTCGGCCTGCCGAACATCCGGGACCGGTTAATTCAGGCCTTCGGGGAACGACAGCGGTTCGAAACGCGTTCCACGCAAAGCGGATTTTCGGTCATCATCGAAATTCCGCTTAACATGGATGAAACATCGAAAGTGGCCGCATGACCATCAGAACAATCCTCGTCGACGACGAAAGCCTGGCTATCCAAGGCCTTAAGCTCCGTCTGCAAGCGCATGAGGATGTCGAAATCATCGAGACCTGCACCAATGGCCGCGAAGCCATCCGTGCCATCAAGACGCATAAACCCGACCTTGTGTTCCTCGATATCCAGATGCCCGGCTTCGACGGCTTCTCCGTCGTCCAGGGGATGATGGAGGTCGAACCACCGTTGTTCATCTTCGTCACCGCCTATAGCGACCATGCGATCCGCGCCTTCGAGGCACAGGCGGTCGATTATCTGATGAAGCCGGTGGA
The DNA here is from genome assembly GCF_005281675.1 of Sphingobium sp. MP9-4. NCBI lineage: Bacteria > Pseudomonadati > Pseudomonadota > Alphaproteobacteria > Sphingomonadales > Sphingobiaceae > Sphingobium > Sphingobium sp. MP9-4. Next base: position 25,530 of record NZ_LUFI01000044.1, read on the forward strand.
TGAAGGCCGCCTGGCCGATGCGCTCGACCGGGTGCGCCTGCGCCTGTCCGAGAAGAAGCAGGTGCAGGAAGCGGAAAAGCTGCGCGAGGTGCTGGCCGAAGTGGCGCCCGACGCGATGCACGACTTTGCCAATGGCGACGAGGATGCGCCGGCGTCGAACCGCTTCGAAAAGCTCATCAACATCAAGGATCGCGGGCAGATTTTCCGCGTCGACGTGGATTCGATCGAGCGGATCGACGCGGCGGGCGACTATATGTGCATCTATACCGCCGACAATTCGCTGATCCTGCGCGAGACGATGAAGGATCTGGAAAAGCGGCTCGACCCGCGCAATTTCCAGCGCGTCCATCGCTCGACCATCGTCAACCTGAGCCAGGTGCGTCAGGTGAAGCCCCATACCAACGGCGAATGCTTCCTGGTGCTGGAATCCGGCGCCCAGGTGAAGGTCAGCCGTTCCTACCGCGACGTCGTCGCGCGTTTCGTCCACTGACGAAACGGCGCCGGCCGCCCGTGCAGGGGCGGCCGGCCGTTTGGTGCGCGATGGCCTGAACCGATCCCGGAGTCTGTTTGGAAAAATCGCGAAAGAGCGATTTTTCGGTACGGTACCAGCCCGCTCCCCCGCCCAACCACCCGACAGGATGACACTGGATCGGGTGGTTAGGCGGGGGAGCGGGCTGGTACAGCCATTTCTCAAATGGTCTCTTCCTCAGTCCATCGTCCGCACCGGACGGACGATCAATTCATTCACATCGACATCGTCGGGCTGCTCCACCGCATAGGCGATGGCGCGGGCGATCGCGTCCGGCGTCAGGGCGATGGCGCGGAAATCCTCCATTGCGGCGGCGGCGCCCGCTTCGGTGATGGTGCTGGCCAGTTCGGATTCGACTACGCCGGGCGACACGATGGTGACGCGGATGTCATCGTGCTCCATCCGCAGCCCGTCGGAAATGGCGCGCACCGCATATTTGGTCGCCGAATAGACGCCGCAGGTCGGCCAGACGCGATAGCCGCCGATCGACGCGATATTGACGAAATGGCCGCTGCCCTGGGCCTTGAAGCGGGGCAGGGCGGCGGCGATGCCGTGCAGCACTCCGCGGATGTTGACGTCGATCATCCGGTCCCATTCCTCGACCTTCAAGCTGTCGAAGCGCGACAGCGGCATCAGCCCGGCATTGCTGACCAGCACGTCGATGCGGCCAAATTCGGCTTCGGTTGCGGCAATGAACGCTTCGACATCGGCGCGGTCGGTGACGTCGAGCGCGCGGAAAGCGACCTGGCCGCCGGCAGCATTGAGTTCGTCGGCAAGCGCGGCCAGCCGGTCGGTGCGGCGGGCACCCAGCATCAGCTTCGCCCCGCGCGCCGCCAGCAGCCGCGCCGTGCCCTCGCCAATGCCGCTGCTGGCGCCGGTGATCGCGATGACCTTGTTCTCGATAGCCATGATTGAAGCTCCATCCTTGGGGCGGATCGACATCCGATCCGATGGAGCAGGAATGCGCCCGTCCGGCCGTGGAGCGGTAGAATGGTCCTGCGCCATGATTGTACGATATTCCGAATTAATGATCGGAAGTGGCTATTGGCGGGCTTATGGGCTATTCAGATTGCCTGAAATTCCTGGAAGGGGGTGCGCATGAGCCATGAGCATCTGGGCGAGCAGATCGCCCGCCATATGGACGCGGACGGCATAGTCGACACGCTGATCCCGCGGCTGACGCTGGTGCGCTGGTCGCAGCCGGGCGAGCCGGTGCATATGCTCCAGCGCCCGGCTCTCTGCATCATCGCGCAGGGCGCCAAGCAGGTGATGATGGGCGACGCGGTCATAGCCTATGGCCCGGCCAGCTATCTGGTCGCCACGCTCGACCTGCCGATCACCGGCACGGTGACGCAGGCGGATGCGGACAGCCCCTATCTCTGCTTCTGCCTCTATCTCGACCCGGCGATGCTGTCCGACATGGCGCTGGCCCTGCCGGCGGCTGCGGCGGTGGAGGAGGGGCGGGCGCTCTCGCTCCATCCGATCACGCCCGAACTGCTGGACGCGGCGAGCCGGCTCACCGGCCTGCTCGGCCAGCCGGACAGCGCCGCGCTGCTGGCGCCATTGGTCGAACGGGAATTGCTGCTGCGGTTGATGATGGGGCCGAGCGGCGGGCTGCTGCGCGCGATTGCGAATGGTGACAGCCGCACCGGCCAAATCGCGCGCGCGATCCGCTGGCTCAAGGCCCATTATCGCGAACCGTTCAGCGGCCCGGTGCTGGCCGATCTTGCCGGCATGAGCCTGTCGAGCTTCCACGATCATTTTCGCCGGGCGACGGCGATGACGCCGCTGCAATATCAAAAGCAGCTGCGGCTCCAGCAGGCGCGGCAGATGATGCTGGCACAGCGGATCGACGCGGCCGAGGCTGGCTATCAGGTCGGCTATGACAGCCCGTCCCAGTTCAGTCGCGAATATCGCCGCCTGTTCGGCGCGCCACCGCAGCGCGACGTCGGCCGCTTGCGCGCCATGCCGAACCGGGCGCTGGCGATCTGAGATCGGGGGGTATTTCCCTTAGCGGAACACCCATTGCCGGTTGAGGCCGAACACCACGGCGGGGGTGAGGAAGATCATCGCCGGGATCGGCGACCATTCGGGCCAGCGCATATGGGTGACGCACAGATAGACCCACAGGGCGTTGAGCGCATAGCTGATCAGCGAGACCGCGACGAAGCGGAAACCGCGCGCGGCATGGCCCGACTGGCTGCCATGGCCGCGAAAGGTGAAGGCATTGTGCAGCACATAGCCGATGGCCACCGCGCAGAGATAACCGATGCCGTTGGCGACCTGTGGATGGAGGCCCACCGGCGCCGCCAGCGTCCAGTAGATCGCCGCCTGGCAGGCGGTGATGAACAGGCCGCTGATGCCATAGCGCAATATCTGCCAGAACAGGGCCTGATGGGCCGGCGACAGTCGGTCGATGATTTTCATGGAGCCCCGTTGCGCTTTGGTGTGGAGCGTCTAATCCACCGGCCATGAATTTGCAAAGCTGGCCTGCTTTCCGCGCCCGCGCGTCCCATTGGTTCGCGATCCTCACCGCCTATGCCGATCGCCACTGGAAGTGGCTGACCTTCCTGATCTGGATCGCGATCCTGGTCGGCATGCTGGTCGACCGCTGGCCCGCCATCCACTGGCTGACGCTCAGCGACACCGACGACAATATCCGCTTCGTCCAGGTCAAGGACTGGCTTGCCGGGCAAGGCTGGTATGATCTGCGCCAATATCGGCTCGATCCGCCGGGCGGTGCCAATATCCACTGGTCGCGGCTGGTCGACATCCCGCTCGCCGGGCTGATGCTGTTCTTCCGCGCCTTTGTCGAACAGGATCTGGCCGACCGACTTGCCTGCGCGATCGCGCCGTTGCTGCCGCTGTTCCTGCTGATGCTGAGCCTGGGGTCGATCGCACGCCGGCTGGCGGGCGACGCGGTCGGTGCGCGCTGGGCCTGGCTGTTCGCGGTGCTGGCGCCGCTCGCCGCGCAGATGGGCCTGGGCATGTTCGCGCCGATGCGGATCGACCATCATGGCTGGCAGCTGGCACTGGCGCTGACGATGATGGCGGGGCTTATCGATCGCAACTGGTTGCGCGGCGGCGTGGTGGCCGGCGTGTCGAGCGCCCTGTCGGTGGCGATCGGCATGGAGATGATCGTCTATCTCGCCGCCGGCGGCGCGCTGGTGGCGCTGCGCTGGGTGTTCCGCGATGGCGCCGGGCGGCGGATGCTGCCCTATGGCCTCAGCCTCGCGGGGGCGACCTCGCTCTGCTACGTCCTCTTCGCCAGCTACGACAATCGCCACATGGTGTGCGACGCCATCTCGCCCATATGGGTCGCGGTGTTCGGCGCGGCCGGTGCGGGCATGGTGCTGCTCGGCCGCCTGCCGCTGCGGCTCTGGTGGCAGCGGCTGATCGCCGGCATGATCGTCGGCGGGGCGGTGGGTCTGTTCTTCTTCCTGAACTGGCCGCAATGCCTGACCCCCTATCAGATCTCGCCTGAGCTGCAGCAGCTCTGGCTCGCCAATATCCGCGAGGCAAAGCCCATCACCGCGCAGGCGCAGAGCCTGGTCGTGCCGCTGATGGCGCTGCCGGCGGTGGGCCTTCTTGGCCTGCTCTGGGCGCTATGGGAACTGCGGCGCGACAGCGACCGGCTCTGGGCCTTCGCGACGATCGGCCTGATGATGCTTTTCTCGACCGCTCTGCTCTTCTGGCAGCTGCGCGCCGGGCCGGCGGCGCAGTTGCTGGCGATCCCGCCTGCCGCCTGGGCCGGATGGCGGCTGGTGACGGCGATCTTCACCGGATCGCGCCGGGTGCGCATCCTGGCGGGGATCGGCGCGCTGCTGGTCGGCGCCATTGCCTTTGCCTATCCGCTCTATCCGCAGGTGATCGCGCTGTGGCAGCAGGCGACCGGCACCAAGCCCAAGCCCTGGCGCCCGTCCGCCGTCGCCCGCACCGACGCGATCAAGAAGGCCAATGGCCGCTGTCGCACCCTGCCGGCGCTGGAAGTGCTGGACCAGCTGCCGCCGGCGACCATCTTCACCATGGTCGACCTGGGGCCGCGCATCATCGCCACGACGCATCATAGCGCGGTGGCCGGCCCCTATCATCGCAATGGCGCGACGATCCTTGACATGCATCATGCCTATGATGGGCCGGCCGACGCCTTCCGCCCGATCGCGGCGAAGCATCATGCGACCTATTTGCTGGTCTGTCCCAATTTCCCCGAAGGGACCATCTATCAGTCGCGCAGCCCGCGCGGCTTCTACGCGGACCTGATGCGCGGCACGATTCCCGCCTGGTTGCAGCCGGTGACGCTCAAGACGGCGATGACGCTGCCCTACACGCTGTACAAGATTGATTATTCAGCGCCGGGCGGCAAAAAAGTCGCGCAGCAGCGCTGATCCCTCCGCCTCGGCCAGCCCGCCATAGATTTCGGGGCGGTGCAGGCATTGCGGCTGGGCAAAGAGGCGCGGTCCCTGTTCGACCGCGCCACCCTTGGGGTCGGACACCGCATAATAGAGCCGGGCGACGCGCGCGTGGGAAATCGCGCCCGCGCACATCGGGCACGGCTCCAGCGTCACCCACAGGTCGCAGCCGGTCAGGCGGAAATCGCCGATCCGGGTGGCTGCGGCGCGAATCGCGACCATTTCGGCATGGGCAGTGGGGTCATTGTCGCGGCGGTTACGATTCTCGCCCTCGCCGATGATGACGCCATCGCGCGTGACCACGGCGCCGATCGGAACTTCGCCCGCTGCCTCTGCCGCGCGGGCCAGCGCAAAGGCGCGGCGCATGGGTTCGGGCAAGGGAAAGGGCGAGGTCATGACCCCGCCTTAGTCGGAGAGGGAGAGCCGCACCAGCCTTCAGCGGAAGGCGCGGGACTCGGCTGCACCCCCACCCGGCCTCCCATTCCAGGATAGGCTGTTGGGCGGCCGGGTGGGGGTGCGGGCTGGTGCCGTCCATGCGCCGGGAGGCGCATCAAAAACCCGCGAATCGACTCAGGGCTTCTTCACGTCGACGGTCGGAACCTCGACCGTTTCGTTGCGGCTGCCCACTTCGACCTTGGCGACGCTCGCCTCATATTTGGGCAGGGCGCCCTGTTTTACCTGCACTTCGGGCAGGCGACCTTCCTGAGTCTTCTGCAGGTCGATGAATCCGGTTGCTATCCCGGCGCCGATGACGATAAGCGCGATCAGCAGCAATCCGCCGATGAAACGCATGGCACTCTCCTCTATTGAACGGGGGGATGAACGCGGGGCCCGGTGAAATGGTTGCGATAGTGCCACGAACCGAGCGGAAGGTTGACGGCGAGCGGGAATCCCGCTATCGGCGCCGCTTTCCGAACGAACCCGAATTTCAAAGGTTGATTGACTATGTCGCGCATTTGCGAGCTGACCGGTAAGGGTCGCCAGGTGGGTCACAATGTTTCCCACGCCAACAACAAGACCAAGCGCGTGTTCCTGCCGAACCTGCAGAACGTGTCGCTGATCTCCGAAACGCTGGAAACCACCGTCAAGCTGCGCGTGTCGACCCATGGTCTGCGCTCGGTCGAGCATAATGGCGGCCTCGACAACTGGCTGGTCAAGACCAGCGACGACAAGCTGTCGCTGAAGGCCCGTCGCCTGAAGCGCGACATCGTTAAGAAGCAGGCTGCCGCAGCCGCCTGATTCGCTTCGATTCGTTTCGGCATAAGAAGCGGCCTGGCAACAGGCCGCTTTTTTGCGTTTTCTGATATTCCCTGCTGAGCAGGGAATGCGCCGCACCAGCCCGCACCCCCACCCGGCCTCCCAACAGCATATCCTGGAATGGGAGGCCGGGTGGGGGGGGGCGGGCTGGTGTTGCGCCGCGACCCTGATCAATCCAATCGGAATTTCAGCAGCAAGGTGCGCTGGAAGAATTCGTGATTGTCGTCGGAGGCGATCCACAGGATCGTCCGGCCCTGTTCCCGGCTGAGCGCCAGTCCTTCGAAATTGTCGGCCAGCAGCGGTGGCGCCAGCCGCGCCAGCGTCCGGGCGCGCAGTTCCGTGTTCTGTGCGGGATTCTCAGGCAGCTCGATCATCGCGATCGTCGCGGTGAACAGTTCCTGCAGGGTCAGGCGCCGGTTCAGCACCAGCAGATGGCGATCGTCCAGCGCGACCATGTCGGTCGGACGATAGCCCTGCGGCGCGACATAATGGAGATGGATCGGATCGGCCGTGTCATGTTCGGCCGGATCGCCCGACCAGAGCAATGTGTCATGATGGCCGTCGGCGGTCATGCCCATCTCGCCGATCGCGATGAAGCGGCCATCGGGCAAGCGGGTGAAGGATTCGATCGATCCGGTCTTGGGCCAGGCGACGATTTCGGGCCAGGTCCGGCACGCCTCCACCCGCGCGAAGCCGGGCGAATAGCGGCAGATCGCCTGGAGCAGCTCGAACCCGACCCAATAACGATCGCTGGCCGGATCATGGGTCATGGATTCCGAATCCCAGGACCACCAGGGCCGCTCCCTATCCTGCGCCCGCACCGGCAGCGGCGCGATGAAGGGCCGGCGGCTGGGGCGGCCGGGGCCGACATGGAAGCCCATCAGCACGCCGGCATCGCTCAGCGCCAATATCTGGCCCGGCCCGTCGACCAGCAGCGAGGATATGCTGCCAAAGCCCGGATTGTCGCTGCCAAGCTGCCAGCCGCCCAGATAGGTGAGTGTGCCGACCCGGCGGCGATCGGGATCGCTGCTGTCGAGCGGCACGGCGCGCGCCGTCACCAGCAAGGTGCCCGGTCGCACGGCGGCGGGCTTGGTGGACGGCGGAGCAGGCAGCAGCAGGATCGCAAGAGCGAGAACGATCAGGATTCGACGCATCGCGCTCTGCCATAGGGGAAATGTCGGCGGGACGCAGCAGGGGAGTGGCGAAGCGTTGGCAGCTGAACGGTGGCTGTCACCGCCATTCAGGCTCCACTCAACGCGAATCAGTCATAAGGGCATCAATCCTGGTGATCGGCTCGTCCGGTTCACCGCGGAAATGGCAATCTGAGGAGCAACGCCATGAAGATGAAGTATCTGATCAATCTGGGTGCTGCGCTCGCCATGGGCGCTGCCTCCCTCGCCGTCACCGCGACGCCCGCCATGGCGCGCGATGGCTGGGGCCGCGGCTATGAACGCGGCGACTATTACCGGGGTGATCGCGGCTATCGCGGTGACCGTGGCTATCGCGGTTATCGGGGCGACTATTATCGCGGCGACCGTGGCTATCGCGGCGGTTATCGCGGCAATTATTACCGCAATGATTATCGCGGTTATCGTGGCGGCTATCGCTGCCGGGACAATGGCACGGGCGGCACCATCATCGGTGCGATCGCCGGTGGCCTGCTCGGTAACGAGGTTGGTCGGGGCAGCGGCCGCTATGGCCGGGGCGACGGCACCACGGGCGCCATCATCGGCGCGGGCGTCGGTGCGCTGGCTGGCCGCGCGATCGATCGCAACTGCTGAGCGTCACCCCATCTGGTGACTTTGAAGGGCCGTCCCCGTTAAGGGGGCGGCCTTTTTGCTATCGGGCGGCGTTGCCCCCGGCCTGTCGCCGGTCGGCGCGGGCAGCCACGACGGCAGCGGGGTTGAGCCCGGCCTCCTGCGGTGATGCTGCACCGGCGCGCGCATCCAACTGCGCCGCGGCGGCATTGAGCGCGCTGGCTTCGGCCGTGCTGACGCCACCGACGCCATCATCCTGGCCGGAATTGCAGGCGCCCAGCGCCAGCAGGAGCAGCAGGGCAGGTCGCTTGGTCACTCGCCGATCCTTTCGCGCATAAGAAAAGGGCCGCTCCCGTTTCCGGTGCGGCCCTTTCCCAAGAAACTCTTCCCGAAAGGGAAATTACATCGCGTTGGCGACGTTGTTGGTCGCGTTCGAAGCGGCGTTCGCAGCGTTGTCGGCAGCGTTCATCGCGGCGTTCATGGCGTTGTCGGCAGCGTTCGAAGCGTTCTCAGCAGCGTTGGCGGCGTTGTTGGCAGCGTTTTCGGCGGTGTGGCCACCGCAAGCAGCCAGACCCAGCGAAGCGGCGAGAACGAGCGAAAGAGCAATCGACTTGGACATGGGCAAACCCCTCTCAGAGAAAAAAAAGATGCAGACCACTCTCGGAGAAAAGCTCACCCCCCATTGCGCCTGCGCGCTGATTCGTAATGCTTTGGGCGAAGCAAGGCAATCCCATTCCTGAGCGGGAGGGCCTGATAAGGCGCGGTTTTTGTCGGAAGTGCCCGCAATGGACGGCCATTGACGCATATAAAGATTTCTTTATATGATTGCTTCATGAGTGGCGCCCTCGACATTTTCCGGTCTCTTGGAGACCCGACGCGGCTGCGCATCGTCCACCTGCTGCGGGCGATGGAACTGGCCGTGGGCGAAGTGGCGCAGGTGGTCGACCAGAGCCAGCCGCGCGTGTCGCGCCATATCCGCATCCTGGTGGAATCCGGCCTGGTCGAACGGCGCAAGGAGGGCAATTGGGTCTTCCTGCGGCTGGGCCAGAAGGCGTCGGTCCAACCCTTCATCACCCTGTTCGACCAGTTGCAGCCGTCGGCCGCCGAAGCCGCATGGCAGAGCGCGGATCTCGCGCGCCTTGCCGCCGTGCGGGCCGAGCGTGCGCGCGCCGCCGAAGCCTATTTCGCCGAACATGCCGAGGAATGGGATGCGATCCGTTCGCTTCATGTCGCCGAGGCGGATGTGGAAGCGGCGATGCGCGCGATGCTGGACGGGCAGGCGATCGGCCATCTGCTCGACATTGGCACCGGCACCGGGCGGATGATCGAATTGTTCGGCCCTGCCGCCGCTCAGGTGACGGCGCTTGATCGCAGCCCCGATATGTTGCGGCTGGCCCGCGCCAAGCTGCCCGAGGATGCCGGCGACAAATATGCGCTGCTGCTCGGCGATTTTAGCGCGCTGCCGATCGACCCCGCCAGCGTCGACACGGTGCTGCTGCATCAGGTGCTGCATTATGCCCAGGCGCCCGAGCAGGTGATCGCGCAGGCGGCGCAGGTGCTGCGCCCCGGCGGCCGGGTGCTGATCGTCGATTTCGCCGCCCATGAACGCGAGGAGCTGCGCACCCGCGACCAGCATGCGCGGCTGGGCTTTTCCGACATGCAGATCGAAGGCTGGTTCGCGCAGGCGGGCCTGGAGCTGGAGCGGGTGGACATGCTGCCCGGCCAGGAACTGACGGTACAATTGTGGCTCGGGCGCCAGCGCGGCGCCGACATCCTGCCCATCGAAGAACGGATTTCCGCATGACCCAGACTGACCGCGCCCGCCATGATGCCGAAGGGCCGCTCTATGCGGATCTGGCCGGCGACCTCAATGTGAGCTTCGAATTCTTCCCGCCCAAGACGGAGAAGATGGAGGAGCAGCTCTGGTCGGCGATCGAGACGCTGACGCCGCTGGCGCCAAAGTTCGTGTCGGTGACCTATGGCGCGGGCGGCTCCACCCGCGAGCGTACCCATAATACGGTCGCGCGCATCGCCAAGGAAACGCCGCTGGCCGCCGCCGCGCATCTGACCTGCGTCGCCGCCAGCAAGGCCGAGATCGACGAAGTGGCCGACGCCTATTGGGAAGCGGGCGTGCGCCATATCGTCGCGCTGCGCGGCGATCCGCCGGAGGCCGGCACCGCCTTCCAGCCGCACCCCGATGGGTACAAGGGCGCGGCCGAACTGGTCGAGGGGCTGCGCAAGCGCCATGATTTCGAGATTTCGGTCGCTGCCTATCCCGAAACCCATCCCGATGCGCTGAGCGCGCAGAGCGACATCGACAATTTGAAGCGCAAGATCGATGCCGGCGCGACCCGCGCGATCACCCAATTCTTCTTCGAGGCGGACACCTTCTTCCGCTTCCGAGACACGGTCGCCGCCGCCGGCATCGATGCGGACGTCATTCCCGGCATCATGCCGGTCAGCAATTTCGCCGCGGTCCAGCGCATGTCGGCGATGTGCAACACCGATGTCCCCGCCTGGATGGGCCGCCTGTTCGACGGGCTGGACCAGCATCCCGCCGCGCGCCAGCTCGTCTCCGCCACGCTGGCGGCGGAACTGTGCCGCAATCTCTATATGGGCGGCGTGCGCGACTTTCATTTCTATACGCTCAACCGGGCGGAACTAAGCTATGCGATCTGCCACCTGCTGGGCCTGCGCCCGCAGGTGACGGTGGACGCCTGATTTGAAACCATCCCCTCCGTTCGGTTCGAGCTTGTCGAGAACCGGTTGCGCGAGGGTTCTCGACAAGCTCGAACCGAACGGGACGAGGGGATATGACGATGAACGCTGAACAGAAATTGCGCGCCCTGGCGGCGGAAAAGATCCTGATCTTCGACGGTGGCTATGGCACGTCGATCCAGAAGCACGGCCTGACCGAAGCCGATTATCGTGGGTCTCTGGACCTGGCCAAGGACCAGAAGGGCAATAATGACCTGCTCTGCCTGACCCGGCCGGACATCGTTGAGGGCATTCATACCGCCTATCTCGACAATGGCGCCGACATGATCGAGACCAACACCTTCTCCTCCACCAAGATCGCGATGGCCGATTATGGCTGCGAACATCTGGTGTGGGACATCAATGTTGCCGCCGCCAAGATCGCCCGTGCTGCCTGCGAGAAGGCGACGGCCAAGGACGGCAAGCCCCGCTTCGTCTGCGGCTCGATCGGCCCGACCAACAAGACGCTCAGCATCTCGCCCGACGTCAACGATCCCGCCTATCGCGAGGTCGATTATGATACGCTCAAGGCCGATTATCGCGAACAGTGCGACGCGCTGATCGCCGGCGGCGTCGACTTCCTGCTGATCGAAACCTGCTTCGATACACTCAACGCCAAGGCCGCCGGCATGGCCGCGCGCGAGGCGGAGGAAGCGGCAGGTCGCTCGGTGCCGGTGATGCTGAGCTTCACCATCACCGACATGTCGGGCCGGAATCTCTCGGGCCACACGATCAACGCCTTCTGGTATTCGCTGCGGCACCTGAAGCCGCTGACCATCGGCGTGAACTGCGCCTTCGGTGCGGACCTGCTGCGGCCCTATCTGGCCGAATTGTCGAAGAATGCCGACACGCTGATCCTGGCCTATCCCAATGCCGGCCTGCCCAATGAACTGGGCCAATATGACGAGCTGCCGGAAACCACCGCGAAGCTGATCCGTCAGTGGGTGGACGAAGGGCTGGTCAACATGGTCGGCGGCTGCTGTGGCACCACGCCCGCCCATATCGGCGCGGTGGCGAAGGCGCTGGACGGCCACAAGCCGCGCCAGGTGCCCGAACTGCAGGTCGTGACGCGCCTCGCGGGTCTCGAACCGATGCATATCGCGGCGTAAAACCACCCTCCGTTCGGTTCGAGCTTGTCGAGAACCGGGCGCGCAACGCTTCTCGACAGGCTCGAAGCGAACGGATTGATAGAATGACCACGCAGACCTCCACCGCCACCTTCGTCAATATCGGCGAGCGCACCAACGTCACCGGCTCCGCCAAGTTCAAGAAGCTGATCATGGCCGGCGACTATGCCGCGGCGATCGACATCGCCCGCGAGCAGGTCGAAAATGGCGCGCAGATCGTCGATGTGAACATGGACGAGGGCCTGCTCGACGCGGTCGAGGCAATGACCACTTTCCTCAAGCTCATGACGTCGGAACCGGACATCAGCCGCGTGCCGGTGATGATCGACAGTTCCAAATGGGAAGTCATCGAAGCGGGTCTGAAATGCGTTTCCGGCAAGCCGGTGGTCAACTCGATCAGCATGAAGGAAGGTGAAGAGGCCTTTCTGCATCACGCCCGTCTCTGCATGGCCTATGGCGCGGCCGTGGTGGTCATGGCCTTCGACGAGACCGGCCAGGCCGACACCCAGGCCCGCAAGGTCGAGATTTGCGAGCGCGCCTACAAGCTACTGATGACGATCGGCTTCCCGCCCGAAGACATCATCTTCGATCCCAATATCTTCGCCGTCGCGACGGGAATCGAGGAGCATAACAACTACGGCGTCGACTTCATCGAAGCCTGCCGCGAGATCAAGAAGCGCTGCCCGCACGTCCATATCTCGGGCGGCCTGTCGAACTTCTCCTTCTCCTTCCGCGGTAACGAACCGGTGCGCCGGGCGATGCACTCGGTCTTCCTCTATCACGCCATCCCCGCCGGCCTCGACATGGCGATCGTCAATGCGGGGCAGCTGGACGTCTATGACGCGATCGACCCGGCGCTGCGCCAGGCGTGCGAGGATGTGCTGCTGAACAGCGATCCCGAAGCCGGCGATCGCCTCGTCGCGCTCGCCGAATCCTTCAAGGGCAAGGATGCCGCATCGGAAAAGGCCGCGCAGGAATGGCGCGGCTGGCCGGTCGCCAAGCGCCTCGAACATGCGCTGGTCAAGGGCATCGACATGTATGTGGTGGAAGACACCGAGGAATGCCGCCTCGCCGCCGAAAAGCCGATCCAGGTGATCGAAGGCCCGCTGATGGACGGCATGAACGTCGTCGGCGACCTGTTCGGCGCGGGCAAGATGTTCCTTCCCCAGGTGGTGAAGTCCGCCCGCGTCATGAAGAAGGCGGTGGCCCATCTGCTGCCCTATATCGAGGCGGCCAAGGAACCCGGCGCCAAGGGCAAGGGCAAGATCATCATGGCGACCGTCAAGGGCGACGTCCATGATATCGGCAAGAATATCGTCGGCGTCGTGCTCCAGTGCAACGGCTTCGAGGTGATCGACATGGGCGTGATGGTGCCCTGGCAGGACATCATCAAGGCAGCGAACGAGAATGACGCCGACATGATCGGCTTGTCCGGCCTCATCACCCCTTCGCTCGACGAGATGGTGACGGTGGCGGCCGAAATGCAGCGCGCCAACATGACCATGCCGCTGCTGATCGGCGGCGCGACCACCTCGCGCGTCCACACTGCGCTGCGCATCGACCCCGCCTTCACCGGCCCGGTCGTCCATGTGCTCGACGCCAGCCGTGCGGTGGGCGTGGCGACGGCGCTCGTCTCCGAAACGCAAAAGGCCGATTTCGTCCAGAAGACCAAGGATGATTATGAGCATGTCCGCGTCGCCCGCGCGAACAAGGGGCAGAGCCAGCTCCTGTCGCTTGAGGACGCCCGCGCCAACGCCTTCGAAATGGACGAGAGCCTGAAGGCGCCGCGCCCGCTGCTGCCCGGCACCCACCGCTTCCCCGACTGGGATCTGAAGGATCTGGTCAACTATATCGACTGGACCCCCTTCTTCCGCGCCTGGGAACTGGCCGGCAATTATCCCGCCATCCTGGAGGACGAGATTGTCGGCGAAAGCGCCCGCAGCCTGTTCGCCGACGCGCAGAAGATGCTGGGCAAGATCATCGACGAGAAGTGGCTGACCGCGCGCGGCGTCGCCGGCTTGTGGCCCTGCCGTCGTCAGGGCGACGACATCATCGTTCATGTCGAGGACGAGAAGCACTATACCCTGCCGATGCTGCGCCAGCAGATCGCCAAGCGCGAAGGCCGGGCGAACATGTGCTTGGCCGACTTCATCAGTCATGATGGCGACTGGATGGGCGGCTTTGCCGTGTCGATCCATGGCATCGAGCCGCATCTGGCTCGCTTCAAGAATGCGATCGACGATTATTCGGATATTCTGCTGAAGGCCTTGGCCGATCGTCTCGCTGAAGCCTTCGCCGAGCGGCTGCACCATTATGTCCGCACTGCGCTCTGGGGCTATGCCGAGGGCGAGCAGCTGACCAACGAGGCGCTGATCAAGGAAGAATATCGCGGCATCCGCCCGGCGCCCGGCTATCCGGCCTGCCCGGAACATAGTCTGAAGCCGATCCTGTTCGAGATGCTGGACGCGCACCACGCGACCGGCGCGACCCTGACCGAAAGCTTTGCCATGTTGCCGACGGCAGCGGTCAGCGGCTTCTATTTCGGCCACCAGCAGGCGGAATATTTCGGCGTCGCCCGCGTCGGCCGCGACCAGCTGGAAGATTATGCCCAGCGCCGTGGCATCGACCTGGAAACCGCCGAACGCTATCTGCGCCCCAACCTGGACTGACGCCCGGCGCCTCCCTCCATCGGGGGGAGGTTGCCTGCTCCCCCATGCCCGGCGGTGCCATGCGCGTCTCCGGGTAATTGCGGTCTTGCGCGCGGGCGGCGGTCGGTGGCTAAGTGCCGCCGACGACAGGCATGGGGGCAGGATGGCACGGCATCTCGACGAGCGGACGTTGCGGGTGGTCGGCTGGATCGCGACCGTCACCGCCATCCTCATGTATGGTTCCTATCTGGACCAGATCCGGATGAACCTTGCCGGGGACAAGGGATCGGTGATCCAGCCGCTGGCGACCGTGCTCAATACCTGTCTGTGGGCGGCCTATGGCTGGCTGCACAAGGACAAGGACTGGCCGATCATCGTCGCCAATGTGCCCGGTATCATCCTGGGCGCGACCTGCCTCTACACCGCGCTTTAGGGCGGATCTTGACCCGGTCTGCTTGAAACTAAGTCGCAATTGCATTCATATTGCAGATGCGTAATAGGCTGGGCTTTCGGATGACAGCCAACGGAGCCTAGGTGACCAAGCGCATATTGTTCCAGATCCACTGGTTCCTGGGGATCACCGCCGGCCTGGTGCTGGCGCTGATGGGCGTGACCGGCGCGACCATGAGCTTCGAGGATGAGATCAGCGAGGCGCTGTCGCCGCGCCTCTATGCGCCCGGCGTGCCGGCTGGGCCGGACCTGTCGCCCGACCAGTTGATCGCCAGGGTGCAGGCCGACCATCCGGGCTATTATATCGCGCGGCTGGACTGGGAAATGGCGCGCGACCGGTCGCACAGCGTGCGCCTGTCGTCGAGCGAAGGGCGCGGCCGCAAGCAGGGGCAGGTCGATCGGGCCACCGGCGCCTGGCTGGGTGCGCCGGCGGGCGAAGGCTTTTTCCACCTGATGGACGATCTGCATCGCTGGCTGGCGCTGCCGGGCGGCGGCAATGGCATCGGCCGGCAGATCACCGCCTTCAGCGCGATCTCGCTGATCTTCTTCGCCTTGTCCGGCCTCTATCTGCGCTGGCCGCGGCAGGCGCTGGACTGGCGCGCCTGGCTGGTGCTGGACCTGCGCAAGACCGGGCGCAACCTGTGGCGCGCGCTGCATGTCGTGATCGGCACCTGGGTGTTGCTCTTCTATCTGCTGAGCGCGCTCACTGGCCTGTGGTGGAGCTATGACTGGTATCGGCAGGGGGTGATATACAGCCTGACCGGCAAGGCGCCGGGCGAAGAAGGGCGGCGGACGGAAAAGCGCGAGGGGATCGCGCCGCGCCCGTCGATCGATCCGGCCTGGACCGCCTTCCGCCGCGCCACCGGCAATGACTATATCTGGGTGCGCATCACCCAGCCGGCGCCGTCGCAGCCGATGAAGACGATCAGCTTCGACGCCCGGCCCGAAGGGGCGCGCCATCTGCGCCAGATCGACAAATATAGCTATGATCCGGCCAGCTATGCGCTGGAGAAGCGCGACCTCTATGATCGCCGGCCGCTGGGCGTGATCATCACCCAGAGCGTCTATGAACTGCACCGCGGCGCCTTTTTCGGGCTGCCCGGCCGCATCATCATGATGCTGACCAGCCTCACCATGCCGCTGTTCACGGTGACCGGCTTCCTGCTCTATCTGTCGCGCCGCAAGCGCAAGCAGGCGGCGCGGGCGCTGGCCGGCGATGCCGCGGCGGTTGCGGGCGGCGACATGGGCGGCGGCGACCTGCTGATCGCCTATGCCAGCCAGACCGGGACGGCCGAGATCCGCGCGCGCAATGCGGCGCAGGCGCTGGCCCATGGCGGGGTGCGGGCACAGGTGGTGCCGGTCGGCCGGCTGACCCGCGATATGCTGGCGGGGGCGCAGCGAATCCTGTTCGTCGTTTCGACCTATGGCGAGGGCGAGCCGCCGGATATGGCGCGCGGCTTTGCCAGCCGGTTGCTGCGCGGCGGCCCGATCGATCTTGGTCATCTCCATTATGGCGTGCTGGCGATCGGCGACCGGGAATATCCCGATTTCTGTGCCTTCGGCATCGCGGTCGACGGCTGGATGGCGGGGGCGGGCGCGCAGCCGCTCTTCCCGCTGATCGCCATGGGGCATGAAGATGAAGCGGCAGAGCGGGCCTGGCATGATGCGCTGCATGATCTGGGCGCGGGCGAGGGCGATCGGGGCCAGATGGTGATCCCGTTCACGCCGTGGCGACTGGTGGCGCGCCATGCGCTCAATCCCGACAGTCCGGCGCTCACCGCCTATCATCTGCAGTTCGAGCCGGTCGGCACGGACGTGCCCGAATGGCAGGCGGGCGATATCGTGGAACTGCACCCCTGCAACGCGCCCGAGGCGGTCGAGGCGCTGCTGGCCAGCCAGGCGCCCGAGGGCGACTTGATCGCGGTGCCGGCGGAGTTGCGGGCGGAACTGGCACGCGCGATGCTGCCCGAAGCCGGAACCCCGCTCACCATGGCGGCGGCGCGGGCGCTGCGCCCGCTGCCGGCGCGCGAATATTCGGCGGCATCGATCATGGCCGATGGCGTGCTGGACCTGGTCGTGCGGCAGGTGCGCGATGGGGACGGGCGGCTGGGCATCGGCTCGGGCTGGCTGACCGCGCATATGGCGCCGGGCGAGACGACGATGATGCGGGTGCGGCCCAATCCGGGCTTCCGCACCGATCCGGTGGCGCGCGGCGCAATGATCCTGATCGGCAATGGCACCGGCATCGCCGGGCTGCGCGCCCATCTGCGCGCCGCCGCCCATGACGGGATGGGCGGCCACTGGCTGCTGTTCGGCGAGCGCAGCCGGGCGCATGAGCGTTATTTCGATGCGGAACTGTCGACCTGGCTGGCGGACGGCACGCTGGCACGGCTGGATCGCAGCTTCTCGCGCGATGCGGATTGCGGCCGCTATGTCCAGCATCTGCTGGCGGACGCCGGCGCGGAACTGCGCGAACGGATCGGCCAGGGCGCGACCATCCTGGTCTGCGGCAGCCTGGAAGGCATGGCGCAGAGCGTCCATGAGGCGCTGATCGCGATCCTGGGCGAGGCGATGCTCAATGACCTGGCCGAGGCCGGCCGCTACAAGCGCGACGTCTATTAAGGACGGATTGGAAGCGACCAGAAGCTGCCATCGTCACCCCGGCCTTGAGCCGGGGTCCCGCTTCTTTATCTGTTGCATAGAAAAGTGGGATGCCGGGTCAAGCCCGGCATGACGGATGTGGGTAGGGCGGCTAACGACCATTTCTCGTCATTCCGTCAGATCATCCGCATCCCTGGAACCCGCCGCTCATTCAGATGACAAGCCGAAGTCCGAATAAGTGGGCAACTGCCGTTGACGGGCGCGGTTGTCAGGCTACTTTGCCTTGATGCTCGCTAAGCGTCTCTTCCGGTTCGGTTTCGAAAATCCTCGCGAAGCCAAGATAAACGCCAGCGAAGGAACAGGTTACGAGTCGAGCACCGGTATATGGATCATAAGCCAATCTGATGACGATGCGACCGAGTGGGGTAAAACCATAGCGGAACGGCTCGTCATCTTCTTGTTTAATCGAGCGCAGATTGTCCCCTACTCTTGGACGGATGCAGGGTTCGCGCACTGGATAGAACAAGATCCAGAAGCTCTGTCTGCGGCATCTTACCTACCATCAGTAAGTGTGGGAGAGATGCCTGACTTAGCTGTGCTTGCCGCAGACGCAGCGTATGACTGAAATCGGGCGATTGTTGCCCAAAGGTCTTTTACGGCGCAAGGTCAGCTAAGGTCCGTCATATCCCCAAAAGCTGACTGACTAAAATCCACCCATTCCCGCCCTCTGGGGCGCCACCTTGCCCAAAGTCGGCCTCAGTCGGCCAGCATGGCGGCGAGGGTGGGGGTCATATATTCCTGGCCGCCGGTTTCGGTGCGCAGGATGAGGCGGGCGGCGAGGTTGTGGCGGGTGGCGAGGGCCATGCCGCGATCGGCGCCCAGCACGGTGATCGCGGTCGCCCAGGCGTCGGCCAGCATGGCCGAGGCATGGAGCACGGTGACGGCAGCCACGCCCTCCGCAATGGGCGTGCCGGTCGCGGGATCGATGCTGTGCGACAGGCGGCGATCGCCCTCCATCCGGTAGCGGCGATAATCGCCCGAACTGGCCATGGAAAGGCCGCAGAGCGCGACCCGCAGCGTCGGGAGGTCGAGGCCCGGCGGCACTTCGGCATCGACCCACCAGGGCTGGATATCGGGTTTCACCCCTTCGCCGCGTAGTTCGCCGCCAATCTCCACCAGGAAGTTGGGGAGGCCGAGGCTGCGCAGGCAGGCCGCGACCGCGTCGACGGCATAGCCCTTGGCAATGCCGGAAAAATCGAGCGCGACGTCGGCGGTGCGCCGGGCGCGGTCGCCATTGAGTTCGATGCAGGTCCAGGGCGCGACCGAGGCGGTGGCGCTGCCGCCGGCGAGGGCCGGGCCGAAGCCCCAGCGCGCGACGATGCCGCCGATCGCCGGGTCGAAGGCGCCGTTCGACAGACGAGCCATGGACAGGCCCGCGCGCAGCACGCCCATCATCGCGGGCGGCAGGCGGGTCCATTGGCCGATCGGGCTGCGGTTGAAGCGGCTGATGTCGGAGCCGGCTTCCCAATTGCTCATCTCGCCGATGACGGCGGCCAGCACGGCCTCGACATGGGTCTGGCAGTCGGCGGGCGGATCGACGATGCGGGCCGACCATGTGGTGCCCATGGTCGGCCCGCCCAAAGTGACGATAGCGCCCTGACGCTGGCGCCCGGCAAATTGCTCGGGCGACAGGTCGGGCGCTATCGCGATCCGGACGGGATTGCCGGCGGGCCGGGTCAGGGCGCCAGCACTTCCAGCGTGGTGATGTAGGAGGCGCGCTTCTGCGGCGGGCCGGCCGGCGGCGCGGGCGGTGCGCCCTGCGGCTTGCCGCCCTGCGCGCCC
>NZ_LUFI01000045.1:0-44531 GCF_005281675.1 Sphingobium sp. MP9-4
CAGGCGAGCCGCCCGCCGCGCGACATGGGCGGCAGCGCCCGTCCGGCGCCGCGCATGCGGTCGGACGCCGGGACAAGGGGCGGCGGCCGCGAACCGGTTCGGACCCGTCCTCAATAATGCGGGAGACGTTCATGAGGGGAATGACCGGCGCCGCGTTGTTGCTGGGCCTGGTGAGTCTGGCCGCCTGTGACGGGCGGGAGGAAAGCGCGATCGACAATCTTGCCAATGGCGCCAATGCCAGCCAGGTCGAGAATAATGTCCGGGCCGAGGCGCAGGCGCTGATGGAGCCGCTGGCGCCGCCTGCGCCCGGCACGCCCGGTGGCCTGCCGGTCGAACCGGCGCCGGCCGAGGAAGGGGCGATCGACCCCGACAGCGCCCAGGGCGCGGCCCAGGTGGTGCAGGGCTATTATGGCTTGCTGGAGGAAAAGCGCTTCAGCGACGCGCAGGATCTGTGGAACGACAAGAGCGCGATCGGCGCGCAGGATGATGCGCATTTCGCCGCGCGCTTCCGTGGCTTCAGCGAGATCCATGCCAATATCGGCAGCCCGGCCGAGATCGAGGGCGCGGCCGGATCAAGCTTCGTGACGGTGCCGGTGCAGGTCTATGGCCGGCTGAAGGCGAACGGCAGGCCCTGGTATCGGCTGCGCCAGGTGGTGTTGCGCCGGGTCGATGCGGTGCCGGGCGCGAGCGAGGCGGATCGGCGCTGGCATATCGAATCGATCGGCGCCTATGTCGCGCCGCCGGCGGACGAGTCGGACAATGCGACCCAGACCGCGCAGCTGATTTCCGCGACCGACGGCCTGGCCCGGAAACACTGACACCGGCGCGGCGGGGCCGCACCGGTGTCGGGGCTTGGCCTGCCGCCATGCCCATGAGGGCTGGCGGTGGCCTTGACGGCGTATCGCTTAGGCGACGGTCGCCTTGACGATCTTGCCCGGAGTCTTGGGCGGCTCGCCCTTGGGCAGCGCGTCGACATGTTCCATGCCCGAGGTGACTTCGCCCCAGACGGTATACTGACCGTCGAGGAAGGTGGCGTCGTCGAAGCAGATGAAGAACTGGCTGTTGGCGCTGTTCGGGTTCATTGCGCGGGCCATCGAGCACACGCCGCGGACATGCGGTTCGCGGCTGAATTCGGCCTTGATGTCGGGCAGCTTGGAGCCGCCCATGCCGGTGCCGGTCGGATCGCCGCCCTGCGCCATGAAGCCGGGGATGACGCGGTGGAAGACCACGCCGTCATAGAAGCCGTCCTTGGCAAGGGTGGTGATGCGTTCGACATGGCCGGGCGCCAGATCGGGGCGCAGCTTGATCACGACGTCGCCGCCGCTGTCGAGGGAAAGGGTAAGGGTTTCGTCGGCCATGAAAGATCCTCTCATTGGGGAAGGCGTTGATCGCCTCATATAGAGGCTTGGGATGGGGATGGAAGCGGCTGTTTGGCAAAGCCTGTCCCATCTGTTGCCAAAGCGCGTCCAACCCCATTGCAATTATATTGTGCATCGGCGAAAGCATCGAAATGTTACAGGAACCGGACAGTTGCGCGCGCCATGACCGAACGTGGCGATTTGGCCGAGCCGCGGCCGCACGAGGAACTTGCTGACGAGAGTCTGATCTCGGCCGGTATGGAGCAGGCCGAGTCGAGCCTGGACGAGGATGACCGGCTGAAGCCCGAATTCCTGTCCGCCGTGCTGGATGCGGTGGATGAAGGCGATATCGACCATGCGCGCGAGTTGGTTTCGCCGCTGCACCCCGCCGACATCGCCGACCTTCTGGAACTGACGCCCGCCGAGCAGCGTGGCGAAGTGGCCGCCGCGCTGGGCGACCTGGTTGGCGCGGAGGTTCTGTCCGAACTCAATGATTATGTGCGCGACGACCTGATCGGCGCGCTGGCGCCCGAACAGGTCGCCGAATTCGCCTCCGAACTCGATACCGACGACGCCGTCGCGATCATCGAGGACATGGAGGAGGCCGACCAGCAGGCGGTGCTGGAGGCGATGGAGCCGGAGGATCGCGCCGCGATCGAGTCCGCGCTTTCCTATCCCGAAGAATCCGCCGGCCGCATGATGCAGCGCGACCTGGTCGCGGTGCCCGAGCATATGACGGTCGGCCAGGTGATCGACTATCTGCGCGACAATGGCGACCTGACCCGTGATTTCTGGGAAATCTTCGTCGTCGATGAGGGGCATAAGCCGATCGGCACCTGTCAGCTCAGCTGGGTGCTGACCTGTCCGCGCGGCATAGCCATGGCCGACCTGATGAAGCGCGAGCAGACGCTGATCCCGGTCGACATGGACCAGGAAGAAGTGGCGCTGCGCTTCCAGAAATATGCGCTGATTTCCGCCGCGGTGGTCGATGGCAGCGGCCGGCTGGTCGGCATGATCACGGTCGACGACATCGTCCACATCATTTCCGAGGAAGCGGGCGAGGATATTCTCCGCCTGTCGGGTGCGGGCGAAGGCGACATCAACGAGCCGGTGATGGACAGTTATCGCGCGCGCGTGCGCTGGCTGCTGACCAATTTGCTGACCGCGCTGGTGGCGTCCACCATCATCGGCATTTTCGAGAATACGATCGAGAAGATGGTGGCGCTCGCCACGCTGATGCCGATCGTCGCGGGCGTGGGCGGCAATGCCGGCAGCCAGACCATGGCGGTGACGGTGCGCGCGCTGGCCACCAACCAGATTACCGGGTCCAACGCCCGCCGCACCATATTGCGCGAAATTCGCGTGGCTTTGCTCAATGGCTGCACCGTGGCGCTGGTGCTGGGGCTGGGCGTGGGGCTGGTGTTCCACAATGTCGCGCTGGGCGGCGTGATAGCCGCGGCGATGATGACCAATATTGTGACGGCCGGGCTGGCGGGTGCGGCGGTGCCGCTGGCGTTCGACCGGATGAACCTCGACCCGGCGGTGGCATCCTCCATCTTCGTCACCATGATCACGGATTCGATGGGCTTCTTCGCTTTTCTGGGGTTGGCGACGGCGGCGGGATTGACCGGCTGAACCGCCGCCCCATCTAGACGCCA
This sequence comes from Sphingobium sp. MP9-4, assembly GCF_005281675.1. Classification (NCBI taxonomy): domain Bacteria; kingdom Pseudomonadati; phylum Pseudomonadota; class Alphaproteobacteria; order Sphingomonadales; family Sphingobiaceae; genus Sphingobium; species Sphingobium sp. MP9-4. The sequence goes on from NZ_LUFI01000045.1 coordinate 3,017, forward strand.
ATGCCGCTGCACCTGACCAAGATCGCCTTCCAGAGCGAAAGCCCCGCAACCCTCAAGGCCTGGCTGGAAAGCCATGCGGACGAGGCGCGCCTGACCACCCGTTACCTGCCCAAGCGGCTGGAGGAGATGGAGGGCGGGTCGCTCTACTGGATTCACGGCCATGCGCTGGTCGGCCGCAGTCCGATCCTGGGATTTCAGGAGACCGGGCAGGGGCGCTACTGGATCCGGCTGGCGCCGCGGCTGATCCCGGTGCGGACGGCGCCCAAGCGTGCGCATCAGGGCTGGCGCTATCTGGAGGACAAGGATGCGCCGCCCGATCTGGGCGGGGGCGAGGCGGACGATCTGGAAGCGATGCCGCCCGCCATGCTGAACGAACTGGCGCGGCTGGGGCTGGTCTGACGCCAGCCCCAGGCGAGGTTCAGATCATCGGCTTGCCATCGGCCTTCACCACGGCGCCGCCCTTCATGACGAATCCGACCTTTTCGAGCTGGCGGACATCGGCCAGCGGGTCGCCGTCGACCGCGATCAGGTCGGCATAGCGGCCGGCCTGCAACGTACCGACATCGGCGCTGCCCAGCAGGTCGGCGGCATTGGCGGTGGCGGCCTTGATCGCTTCCATCGCCGGCATGCCCGCCCGCACCATCAGCGCGAATTCCTGGGCATTTTCGCCATGGTCGGACAGGCCGAACGTGTCGGTACCGAAAGCGATCTTGACCCCGGCGGCATAGGCCTCGCGCAGATTCTTCTGCAGCAGCGGGCCGATCACCAGCGCCTTTTCGGCGGTCGAGGGATTGAGCTGTTCGGGATGTTCCTTGGCGCGCTGATAGACGCGCTCGCCCACCAGCATGGTCGGCACCAGATAGGCGCCATATTGCTTGAAGATCTTGTAGCTGCCGGCGTCGGCATAGGAACCATGCTCGATCGAATCGACGCCCAGCGCGATCGTATGGTCGATCGCCTCCTTGCCATGGGCATGGGCCGCGACCTTCATGCCCAGGCTGTGGGCGGTATCGATCACCGCCTTGATCTCCTCGTCGGTCATCAACTGATGCTTGGGATCGTCGCCGATCGACATGACCCCGCCCGAGGGCATGATCTTGATGAGGTCGGCGCCCTCGCGCTTGAGCCTGCGCACGGCGATGCGGGCGGCTTCCGGGCTGTCGATCACATTGTCGCTGATGTGCGGAATGTCGGCAAATTCGACGCGCAGGCCGTTGACCGCGTCGCCATGGCCGCCGGTCGGGCCGAGCGGCGTGCCCGCCACCCACAGGCGCGGGCCGGGGATGACGGCGCCGTCGATCGATTTCTTGAGCGCGACGATCACCTGGGTATCGGCGCCGCAGTCGCGGACCGAGGTGAAGCCGGCGAGCAGCGTGTTGCGCACGAAACCGGTCGCCTCGATCGCGTCCTCATAGGCGCTGCGCGTCACGGCGTTGCGGATCGGGTCGCCGCTGTGCCAGCCGGCGGTGATATGGTCATGGGTGTCGATCAGGCCGGGCAGCACGGTCTTGGCCGACAGGTCGATCACCTCTGCGCCGGCGGGGGTGACGAAACCGGACTGGATCGCGGTGATGCGATCATCATGGATCAGGATCGACACTTTCTCGCGCGCGGCAGCGCCGGTGCCGTCGATCATCCGTCCGGCATGGACCACGACATCCTTGGCCATTACGGCCGGCGCCGACACCGCGACCAGTGCTGCCATGCTGCATGCGGCGAGTGCCGCTGCCTTCCCCCAGATCATGTAACCCCCTGTTTAATTTGATGGCGGCAGCGTCGCGCGCAGCGAGCCGGCCGTCAACGGATTTATATCAGGCGAGGGCGTGGAGCCGATCGCCGACCATCCGCAGGTCGGCGACGAAGCGGGCCTGTTCCTGCGCCTGACGATCGGGGTCGGGCAGGCGCAGCAGATAGCTGGGATGGACGGTGATCCAGGCTTCGGTGCCGTCATCGAGCGGGATCGGCCGGCCGCGCATCTGGCTGATCGTCACCGGCTTGCCCAGCAGGGCGCGGGCCGCGGTGGCGCCCAAAGCGACGATGATGCGCGGGCGGATCAGGTCCAGTTCCTGTTCCAGCCACCAGCGGCAGGCCCTGATCTCCGGCACGTCGGGTGTCTGGTGCAGGCGGCGCTTGCCGCGCTGTTCATATTTGAAATGCTTGACGGCGTTGGTGACATAGGCGCGTGCCCGATCCACGCCGGCTTCGGCCAGTGCAGCGTCGAACAAATGGCCGGCGGGACCGACAAAGGGGCGACCGGCCAGATCCTCCTGATCGCCCGGTTGTTCGCCGATGAAGAGCAAAGATGCGTCGAGCGGCCCTTCGCCGAACACGGTCTGCGTGGCTGGCCCGTGCAGCGGACAGCGGGTGCAGGCCATCGCTTCGTTTCGCAACGCCTGCCAGGCGGCGCGGCTATTGCCGGAGCGAGCGGCCGGGCGTGGCGCAGTGGCGATCATCGCCGCCTCGCGTGCCTGGGCGCCGGCGACCAGATCGGGGATCAGGGCGGCTTCGGGCAGGTTGCGCCAATATTTGCGCGGCATTTCCGACAGCATCGCCCCGGTCTTCAATCGGGCCGGGTTGAAGATGGCGGCATAATAGCCCTTCCACACATCTTCGACCGGATCCTCGGCCGGGGCGTCGCCGCGCTGCGCGCCGGGGCCTTCGGTCAATATGTCGCCATCCCAATGGATGCTGACCTCCGGCGTCAGGATCGACCAGCGCATCGATGCGAAGCGGCGGGTGAAGAAGCCGGCATTGGCGCGGACGATATGATGGTCGGGCTCGAACCAGGCGATGAAGCGCGGGCCGTCGCCTTCATCCAGTTCGCGGAAGCGGACGAAGGCGCGCATCTTGTGGATATCGCGCCGCACCGCCTTGGCCAGATCCTCGACCCGGCGCAGCAGCGGATCGGCGCGATCCTCCATCCGGCCGGGCACCGCGCGCACCGCCAGCAACAGGCTGTAGAGCAGGGAGAAGCGGGCGGGATCGCGATGGAGGATCGCGCTTTGCGCCAGGTCGACAAAGGCGCGCGGCACGGAAAAGGCCGCATCCGCCGGAGCCGGGGGCAGGGGTGTTGCGTCGCTGCCGAACAGGTCTGGCGTGGCGCTGCCCGCGACATCCCAGAGGATGGCGTCGGCGGGAATGGCGGCCAGGGCCAGCGCGCGGGCCGCATCGCGCCAGCCCTCAAAATCGTCCGGCCCCGCCAGCGTCACCCGATGCATGGCCGTCCGGTCAGTCCTCCGCCTCGGCGCGGGCCAGTTCGGCGGGCTTGCGGCGCGCGAACAGCTTCGCCAGCTTTTCCTCCTCGGCGGCGCTCAGTTCCTTGGCGGCGTCGGGGAACATCTCTTCCTCTTCCTCCTCGATATGGTGGAGGTAGCGCTTCTTGAGCTGGTCGAAGGTGCGGCGCCAGGCATCGCCATTGAATTTCAGGCCATCCAGCTCCTCCAGGAAATCGTCGATTTCCTTATGTTCGGACACGCTGTGCTGGGCATCTTCGCGCAGGTCGGGCTGGGCGAGCATAGTGGCGTAGAGCGTCTCTTCCTCGGCGGCGGCATGGGCCGTCACCTCGATCTTGAACTGGTCGAACAGCTTCTCCAGCCGGTCGTCATCCTTTTCGCGCGTCGCCTCCGCCATCTTGTCGAACAGCTGGCGATGGGCGTCATGATCCTGTTTCAGGCGATCGAAAATGCTGGCCTTGGCCATGGGCAATCCTCCTTCATGCGATGAAGGAGGAAACGATGGCCCAGTAAAAAGGGTCCGGCGCTTAGCCGAACAGCGCGTGGAAGATGATCGCGACCGGAACCCAGAGCAGCGCGCCCAGCAGGCTGGTGCCCCAGAGCTGGAGCAGGTCGCGGCGGAAGCGCAGGCGCAGACCGGCATGGGACAGGCCGCTGTGGTCAAGCATCTGCCAGCGATGTTCGAGCGCGCGGGCGGCGATGGCGAAACCGCCGATCGCGATGATGACGCCGAGGTGCAGGACCAGCGAGCCGCCCATCTTGGCGACGATGAAGATCTGAAGCAGGCAGAAGACGACAAGGGCGGCCGCAAGATGCGTGCTGATGCGCTTGGCAAAGCCTGCGCCCTGCCGCTCCATGGCCTGATTGTCGAAAAGTGTCGCCAAAGTCCCGATCCCCTTGCTGATCGTGTTACAAGAGTTTCATGAACCGTGCTTGCGATCAACCGCAAAATTGCCTCGGCTCCCCTTAAAAAAGTTCGAGCTGGGCGGCGGGACGCCGCAACTGCGCGGACAGATCGACTCGGTCGGCCAGTTGCACCGGGCGCCAGTCGGCGGCGATCAGGAAGGGGCGCAGCTTGACGATCGACGTGGTCAGGCGCGCGACATCTTCCAGCCGCAGCTGGCGATGGCGGCGACTGGCCAGGATGCGCTCGACCGCCTTCACCCCCAGGCCCGGCACCCGCAGCAGCATTTCGCGCGGCGCATGGTTGACGTCGACCGGGAAGCTGGCGCGATGCTGCAAGGCCCAGGCGAGCTTGGGATCGATGTCGAGCGGCAGGCAGCCACTGTCCCGGTCGGTCGCGGCGGCGATTTCGGTGGCGGAATAGCCATAGAAGCGCATCATCCAGTCCGACTGGTAGAGCCGATGTTCGCGCATCAGCGGCGGGCGCTTGAGCGGCAGCACGCTGCTGGGCGAGGGGATGGGGGAGAAGGCGCTGTAATAGACGCGGCGCAGCCGGTGCCGGTCATAAAGGCTGCTCGCCCGCTGGATGATGGCGCGATCGTCAGCGGCATCGGCACCGACGATCATCTGGGTCGACTGGCCCGCCGGGGCAAAGCGGGGGGCATGGCGATATTTGCGGCGGGCGTCGCCCATATCGTCCATCTGGCTGCGCATCTGCGCCATCGCCCCCTCGATCCGACGGCCGTCCTTTTCCGGCGCCAGCCGCTTGAGGCCGGGTTCGGTCGGCAGCTCGACATTGATCGACAGCCGATCGGCATGGAGGCCGGCCTGACGCAGCAGGTCCGGATCGGCATCAGGAATGGTCTTCAGATGGATATAGCCGCGAAAATCATGATCCTCGCGCAGGCTGCGGGCGACCTCGACCATCTGCTCCATCGTATAGTCGGACGAGCGGATGATGCCGGAGGAGAGGAACAGTCCCTCGATATAGTTGCGGCGATAGAAGCTGAGCGTGAGGTCGACCACTTCGCGCGCGGTGAAGCGGGCGCGGCGGACATCGCTCGACCGGCGGTTGATGCAATAATGGCAGTCGAAGATGCAGCTGTTGGTCAGCAGGATTTTCAGCAACGAGATGCAGCGGCCGTCGGGCGCATAGGCATGGCAAATGCCCATGCCTTCGGTCGAGCCTATCCCCTTGCCGTCGCGCGAATCCCGCTTGGTCGTGCCGGACGAGGCGCAGGACGCGTCATATTTGGCGGCATCGGCAAGGATTTCGAGCTTTTTACGGGTGGACAGGGCGGACATGTGTTCATGTTACGTTCCTGATTCCGGCTTGTCCATAATCCAGATCAGGCCGGCTCCTCGTCCAGCACCTGGCGCACCTTGCCGGCGAGCTGGTCCATGGTGAAGGGCTTGGCCAGGAAGGCGACGCCGGGATCGAGCATGCCGTTATGGACGATGGCGTTGCGGGTATAGCCGGTGGTGTAGAGGACGCGCAGTTCCGGCCGGTCGGCACGGGCGCGGTCGGCGAGGATGCGGCCGTTGATGCCGGGCATGACGATGTCGGTGAAGAGCAGGTCGACCCGCGGTTCGATCGCCAGCATCGCCAGCGCCTGTTCGCCATCGGCGGCCTGGACGATGGTGTAGCCCAGTTCGCGCAGGGAATCGACCGACATGTGCCGCACCCGGTCCTCATCCTCGACCACCAGGATGATCTCGTCCCCCTGGGCACGGGGCAGATCGAGGGCGATGGCGGGCGCCACCGGATCGGCGACCGGCACGCCATAATGGCGGGGCAGATAGATTTTGATCGTGCTGCCCTGACCGGGTTCGGAATAGATTTTCACATGGCCGTGCGACTGGCGGACGAAGCCGAACACCTGGCTGAGGCCCAGGCCCGTGCCCTTGCCCACGCCCTTGGTGGTGAAGAAGGGGTCGAAGGCGCGCTCGACCACGTCGGGCGTCATGCCGGTGCCGCTGTCGGTGACCGACACCAGCACATATTGGCCGGGGATCACCTCCGCATGGGTCGCGGCATAGGCATCGTCGAGATAGGCATTGCCGGTTTCGACCGTCAGCCGGCCACCATCGGGCATGGCGTCGCGGCCATTGACGCACAGGTTCAGGATCGCCGCTTCCAGCTGGCCGGGATCGATGCTGGCCCGCCACAGGCCGCCGGACAGCACGCTTTCCACCCGCACCCGCTCGCCGATCGTCCGGCGCAGCATGTCCGACATGCCGCCGACCAGCTTGTTCACGTCGGTCGATTGCGGCGCCAGCGGCTGCTGGCGCGAGAAGGCGAGCAGCCGCGCGGTCAGTTGCGCGGCGCGCTGCGCGCCCTCGGTCGCATTGTCGAGGCCGTTGCTGATGCGCCGATCGATATCGGCGGGCAGGCGGCGCCGCGCCATGTCGAGCGAGCCGATGACGACCGCGAGCATATTGTTGAAGTCATGGGCGATGCCGCCGGTCAGCTGGCCGATCGATTCCATCTTCTGCAACTGGCGGACCTGCGCCTCCATCGCCGTGCGCTGTTCCGCTTCGCTGACCAGCCGGGCATTGGCCTCGGCGAGCGCCCGTTCGCTCGCGACCGCCTCGATCATGCGGCGGCGGGCGTTGCGCAGCGCCAGCAGGCCCAGGATGATGACCAATGCGGCGCTGACCGACAGGCTGGCGGTGACCCAGAAGGTCAGCCGGTTGGCCTCCATGCTGCGCAGGCGCAGCAGATCGGTCTCGCGCGCCTTCATGGCGGTGATATGGGCATGGATGCCGGCCATCGACATCAGGCCCGGCGCGAAGGCGTTGGGATCGACCGGGCGGTTGCGCCGTCGCAGCTCGATCCCGCCGTCCAACAGGGTCAGGCGCTGCGCCAGCATCTGGCCCAGCCGATCGGTCGCCTGCACCTGTTCCGGATTGTCGCGCACATCCTCGCGCAATTGCGCGATCTCGCGCGGCCAGTCCGCCTTGAACGTGTCGAACGGCCCCAGGAAAGGATCCTGGCGGGTCAACATATAGCCGCGCTGGGCGCTTTCGGCGGCCTGCACCCGCGACAGGATCACCGACAGGCGGTTTTCGACGCGCAGCGTGTGGTTGACCCAGCCGATCTCGGCTTGCTGGCTGCGATAGAGCCAGATGGTGCCGCCTACCGCAACGATGACGGTGGCAAGCGCGAGCAGCAGAACGACGATGGATCGTTCGGGGCGGAGCGCATTCATCTGGTCTTAATGGGCAATTAACAACGGTGGGGCAACCCGATTGTGTCTGTCATGCGACGGGTCGTTGCGGTTATGTCCGGGCACTTCGTTGAACCGGTCGGCAGATAGGGGGCGGGATGATGGACAGACGCGATTTTCTGGCGCGGGGCCTGGGCGGGCTGGGTGCCCTGTCGCTGGCGGCGGGGGGCGATGCGGCCAGCCTGTTCGATCCGCTGGCCGGGCTGGAGCCGATCCGCGCGACGCCCGATCGCATCTTTCGCATCACCGTCTGCCTGCGGCCCTTCCGCGCCGCCGGGCCGCGCATCGCGGTGGAAGAGGTGGGACGCAAGCGGGTCGTCCATCATTATGGCCATGGCGGCAGCGGCTGGTCACTGTCCTGGGGATCGGCCGAGGTTGCGGTCGGCATGGCGCTGGCGGATGGGATGACGGATATTGCGGTGATCGGCGCCGGCGCGATCGGCCTCACCACTGCGCTCACCGCCCAGCGTGCCGGGGCGCAGGTGACCATCTATGCCAAGGAGCAATTTCCCGACGTGCGATCGGCGCGGGCGACCGGCACCTGGTCGCCCGATTCCCGGATCGCGATGGAGGGTGGCGTCGATGCCGGCTTTGGCGATCGCTGGGAGGCGATGGCGCGGCGATCCTTCGCTTTCTATCAGGGGCTGCTCGGCCTGCCGGGCGATCCGGTGGAATGGACCGACCGTTACATGCTGTCGGACGGCCCGGCCGTGGCGCCCGCCGTCGAGATGCCGACGCCGCAGCGGCCCGATCGCTTCATCCGGCTGGTGGAGCGGCTGCACGACATCATGCCGCGATCGGTCGAGCTGGCGCCGGGCACCCATCCCTTCCGCACCGAACGCGCCCGGCGCAGCAGTTCGCTGACCTTCAATGTCGCCGACCTTGCCCATCAATTGACCAATGATTTCCTGATCGGCGGCGGCCGCATCGTGCCGATGGAATTGCACGAACCCCAGGATGTGACGCGGATGAAGCAGAAGACGGTCATCAACTGCACCGGCTATGGCGCGCGGGCTTTGTGGCGGGACGAGAGCATCGTGCCGGTGCGCGGCCAGATCGCCTGGCTGATCCCGCAGGCCGGCGCCACCTATGGCGTCTATCATGACAAGCTGGCGATGCTGGCGCGGCGCGACGGCATCGTGGTGCAGGAGGTCGGGGAGGACGACTGGTTCGGCTATGGCGACGCCAACGAAGCCCCCGACCGCGCCGCCGCCGAGGCATCGGTGCGCAAGCTGGCGGGCTTCTGGAAATAGCGCGGCGCCGTCCAGCCCCGCCCCCGCCTGTCAGGCGAAGACCAGCGACTGGTGCGCGCCGACCCCGGCCTTGACCCCGGATGCGGAGGCAAAGGTCGCATTGTGCATGGGGGAGGTGGCGTCGCCGGCGGCATAGACGCCGGGCACCGAGGTCAGGCCCCAGGCGTCGATGCTGATGAAGGGGCCGGTCGGGCCATCCTCCAGCGCGCAGCCGAGCTGGACCGCGACATCGCTGCTGAGCCGCGTTCTGGGAGCGGTGAAGACAGCGGCGATTTCTATCGTCCGGCCGTCGGCCAGTTGCACGGCGCTCAGCGCGGGCGCGTCACCAATCAGTGCGACCACGGGCACGCGCTCGATCGTGACGCCGCGCGCCTCCAGCCGGGCGCGTTCGGCATCGTCCGGCTCATATTGGCCCTGGGTGAAATAGGTGGATGGTCCCCAGTCGGGGATCAGCGTGGCCTGATGCGCGCACATTGGGTGGTTGGCGATGATGCCCAGGGGATGGTCGCGCACTTCATAGCCATGGCAATAGGGACAGTGCAGCACCGTCTCGCCCCAGCGTTCCGCCATGCCGGGGATCGACGGCAGCTCGTCGCTCACGCCGGTCGCCAATATCAGCCGCCGGGCCAACCGGGTTTCGCCGCTGGCCAGGGTCAGTGCGAAGCTGTCGCTGCTCTTGATGGCATGACGCACTTCGCCGGCCAGCATCCGGGCGGTGGGATAGGCGAGCAGCTGGCGCGCGGCATCGCGGATGATGGCGCGGGGCGTGCGGCCATCCTGCCCCAGGAAGCCATGGGCGGCGTCGGCAAAGCGGTTCCGCGGCAGGCCGGCATCGATCAGCAGCACATCCTGCCGCGCGCGGGCGAGCTGCATTGCCGCCGACTGGCCGGCAAAGCTGCCGCCGATCACGATCACGTCATGCATGGGTCTTCCTTTCAATGGCTGCACCGAATCACGATACTTGATAAGTTACATAATCGTGCCTCGCACATTTGCAACAATTGATGTTGCGTGATAGGCGAGCGGGAAAGGAGACGCCTGCGATGCAGCTGGATGCGCGCCTGTCGAGAATGCTGCATATCCTGATCCACATGGATCGGCTGGACGGCCCGATGACGTCGGAGCTGGCGGCGCAGATGCTGCGCACCAATCCGGTGGTGGTGCGGCGGACCATGGCGGGCCTGCGCGACGCGGGCTATGTGCGATCGGAAAAGGGGCATGGCGGCGGCTGGACCCTGGCCCGTCCGCTCGACGCGATCCGCATCCTCGACATTTATCGCGCGGTGGGCGAGCCGCGCATCTTCTCGATCGGCCCGGCCGACCCCAATCCGCAATGCCTGGTCGAACAGGCGGTCAACGCCTCCATGGCGGCCGCGATGCAGGAGGCGGAGGCGATGCTGATCGCCCGGCTGGGACAGGTGACGCTGGCGCAGATCGCGGCGGACTTCGACCAGCGCTATGCCGCGCTGCTGGCGACCGGGGCGATCGAGCCGCTGACCGGCCATTGAGCCAAGCGGCTTGCCAACCGCCTGTGGCGCGGCCATCAGGCGGGGCATGCAATGGCAATTCTGGATCGACCGCGGCGGCACCTTTACCGACGTGGTGGCACGCGACCCGCAAGGGGTTCTTCACACCGCCAAGCTGCTGTCGAGCGACCCCGAGCGCTATGCCGACGCGGCGGTCGAGGCGATCCGGCGGCTGACCGGCGCGGGCGACGGGCCGATCCCGCCCTGTACGCTGCGGATCGGCACGACCATCGCCACCAATGCGCTGCTGGAGCGCAAGGGCGAGCCGGTGCTGCTGGCGATCACGAAGGGATTTCGCGACGCGATCCGCATCGGCTATCAGGACCGGCCGGACCTGTTCGCGCGGCGGATCGACCTGCCGCCGCCGCTCCATGCCGATGTCGTGGAGATGGACGAGCGGCTGATGCAGGATGGCACCATCCTGACGCCGCTGGACGAGGTCGCGGCGCAGGCGGCGTTGCAGCGCGGCTATGATGCCGGGCTGCGCGCGGTCGCGATCGTGCTGATGCATGGCTATCGCTATCCCGCCCATGAGCAGGCGCTGGCGCGGATCGCCCGGCAGATCGGCTTCACCCAGATATCGGTCAGCCATGAGGTCGCGCCGCTCATCAAGCTGGTCGGGCGGGGCGACACGGTGCTGGCCGACGCCTATCTCTCGCCGGTGCTGCGCGCCTATGTCGACGGGCTGGGCGCGGCACTGGGCGAGGACGCCGACATGCTGTTCATGCAGTCCAATGGCGGGCTGACGCGGGGCGACCTGTTCCGTGGCAAGGACGCAGTATTGTCCGGCCCGGCCGGCGGCATCGTCGGCCTGGCTCGCACCGCCGAGCAAGCCGGGTTCGGCGAGGTGATCGGTTTCGACATGGGCGGCACGTCGACCGACGTGTCCCATTATGCCGGCAGCTATGAACGCGACAATGAGGCGCGGGTGGCGGGCGTGCGGCTGCGCGCGCCGATGATGCGCATCCACACCATCGCGGCGGGCGGCGGCTCCATCTGTTCGGTGGTCGACGGGCGTTTTCGCGTCGGCCCGGAATCGGCCGGCGCGGTGCCGGGGCCGGCCTGCTACCGGCGCGGCGGACCGCTGACCATCACCGACTGCAATGTCATGCTGGGCAAGGTGCAGCCCGATTTCTTCCCCAGCCTGTTCGGCCCCAATGGCGACCAGCCGCTCGACCGGGACGCGGTCGAGGCGCGCTTTGCCGACATTTGTGCGCAGGTGGAGGCGCAGACCGGCCGGGTGATGAGCGCGCGGGACGCGGCGCAGGGCTTCATCGCCGTCGCCGTCGCCAGCATGGCCAATGCGATCAAGCGCATCTCGGTCGCGCGCGGTCATGATGTGGCGCGCTATACGCTGGCGAGCTTTGGCGGGGCGGGCGGGCAGCATGCCTGTCTGGTCGCCGACGCATTGGGCATGGACCGGGTGATGATCCATCCGCTGGGCGGCGTCCTGTCCGCCTATGGCATGGGCCTGGCCGACCGGCGCGCGGTGCGCGAGCGGACGCTGGCGCTGCCGCTGGACGATGCGGGCGCCGACGCGCTGACAGCGGCGATCGCAGACCTGGGGGAGCAGGCGCGCGCCGACCTGCCCGAGGCGGAGCGGAGCGAGACGGTGCTGCGGCTGCGCTATGATGGCACCGACAGCCTGTTCGACGTGATGCTGGGCGATCGGGCGGCGATGCTGGCCGAGTTCGAGGCGCAATATCAGGCCCGCTTCGGCTATGGCGGCACCGGCACCGTGTTGGTCGACATGGTGCGGGTCGAGGCGATCGCGCCGACCGCCGAGGATATGGGCAAGGTGGCGACCATCGCGACCCAGAAGGCCGCGCCGCTGGCGCAGGTGATGCTGGCGGGCACACCGGCGCCGGTGTTCGACCGGGCCGGGCTGACGCTGGACAGCGCGATCGATGGCCCGGCGCTGATCAGCGACCCGGTGTCGACCACGGTGGTCGAGCCGGGCTGGCGCGCGCGGCTCGATTTGATCGGCAATCTGCTGCTGACCCGTCATGCGCCGCGCCCGGCACCCGCCGCCGATGACGGCACCGCCGTCGATCCGGTCCGGCTGGAGGTTATGGGCGGCCTGTTCATGGCGATCGCCGAGGAAATGGGCGCTGCGCTTCAGCACAGCGCGTCCTCCGTCAATATCCGCGAGCGGCTGGATTTCTCCTGCGCCCTGTTCGATGCCACCGGCAATCTGGTCGCCAATGCGCCGCACATGCCGGTTCACTTGGGCAGCATGGGCGAAAGCATCCGCGCGGTCATGCGCCGGCGCGGGATCGGTGCCGATGGCCGGGCGATCGACGGGCGCGGCATGCTGCCGGGCGACGTCTATGCGCTCAATGCTCCTTATGATGGCGGCACGCACTTGCCCGACGTGACGGTGGTGATGCCGGTGTTCGTGGATGAGACGGCGCACGCGCCCGCCTTCTATGTCGCGGCGCGCGGCCATCATGCCGATATTGGCGGTATCTCGCCCGGCTCCATGCCGCCCGACAGCCGCAGCATCGAGGAAGAGGGCATCGTCCTCGATAATGTGCTGGTGGTGGATCAGGGCCGCTTCCTGGAGGGCGATCTGCGCGCCTTGCTGGGCTCCGGCCGCTGGCCCTCGCGCAATATCGACCAGAATATCGCCGACCTGTCCGCCCAGATCGCCGCCTGCGCCAAGGGCGCGGCCGAGCTGCAGCGGATCAGCGGCGATTATGGCGCCGATGTCGTGGCCGCCTATATGGGCCATGTGCAGGATCAGGCCGAGGCAGCGGTGCGCCGGCTGATCGATCGCCTGTCCGACGGGCACTATCGCTATGCGATGGACAATGGGGCGGAGGTGGTCGTCAACGTGACGATCGACCGGGCGGCGCGCGGCGCGACGGTGGATTTCACCGGCACGTCGGACCAGCTGCCGGGCAATTTCAACGCGCCTTTGTCGGTCGCGCGCGCGGCCCTGCTCTATGTCGTGCGGACCCTGGTGGACGAGGCCGTGCCGATGAATGACGGCTGCCTCAAGCCCATGACTTTGGTGGTGCCAGAGGGATCGCTGCTGCGGCCGCTTTATCCCGCGGCGGTCGTCGCCGGCAATGTCGAGACCAGCCAGGTCGTTACCGACGCTCTGTTCGGCGCGCTGGGCGTGATGGCGGGCGCGCAGGGGACGATGAACAATTTCACCTTCGGCAATGCGCGCCACCAATATTATGAGACGATCTCGGGCGGATCGGGCGCCGGGCCGGATTTCGACGGCGCCGATGTGGTGCAGACCCACATGACCAACAGCCGCCTCACGGACCCCGAAATATTGGAAAGCCGATTCCCGGTGCTGCTGGAGGAATTTTCCATCCGGGCCGGATCGGGCGGCGCGGGCGCGCATCATGGCGGCAATGGCGGGCTGCGCCGCATCCGCTTCCTGGAGGATATGACCGCCGGCATCCTGGCCAACCGGCGCAGCGTGCCGCCCTTTGGCCTCGACGGCGGCGCGCCCGGCGGGCTGGGGCGCAACTGGGTCGAGCGTGGCGATGGCCGGGTCGAGATGCTGGGCGCGACCGGATCGGCGCAGATGGCACCGGGCGACGTCTTCGTGATCGAGACGCCGGGCGGCGGCGGATTCGGCAAGGGCTGATCCGCCTCCGTCCGCGCGGAGCGAACGGAGGTCGGGAGGCAGGGTGCTCTAGTCCCGCCAGCTCCTGTCGGTGCGGTCGATCAGGCGGACCATCGCCTGGAAATCCGGCACGCCGACGCCGACCGGCAATTGCACCCCGGCGAGGTCGCGCTGATGCACGGCGATGACATCGGCGGGGATCTCCACCGGCGTGCCGGCGGCGCAGGCCGCGACCTGGATCTCGCAGGCACGCTGGAGCATCCATTGCATCAGGAAGGCTTCGGGCAGGCTCTTGGCCATCACCAGCGTGCCATGGTTGCGCAGCATCATGATTCGCCGCGCGCCCAGATTGGCGATCAGCCTTTCCCCTTCGTCCGGCCGGATCGTGACGCCTTCGAAGTCATGATAGGCGATCCGCCCGGCAAAGGCGGCGGCGTAGAAATTGATCGGCCGCAATCCTTCCTGCGTGGCGCTCACCGCCATGCCTGCGGTCGTATGGGTGTGGATGATGCAATGAGCGTCGGCCAGGTGGCGGTGGAACACGCTATGCTGGGTGAAGCCGGCGCGATTGACCGGATAGGGGCTGCCGTCCAGCACATGGCCGTCGATATCGATCTTGACCAGGTTGGACGCCGTCACCTCGCTGTAGAGCAGGCCGAACGGGTTGATGAGGAAGGCGTTTTCCTCATCGGGCACGCGCAGGGTGATATGATTGTAGATCAGTTCCGACCAGCCGAAATGGTCGAAGATGCGATAGCAGGCGGCGAGCTGCTGGCGCGCCTCCCATTCGGCAGGCGACATGTCGGGCTGTCTGGCGGCACTTGCCATGGCCATCCTCCTTTATATTATGGACGCCACTATCCTCCGCTCGACGCATTCTGTCGAGGGAAAGGGCGTGAAAGCCCTGCAGGGGTTGAATTTGCCCGACTCTGCTGGTAGGGCGCGCCCCACATGCCTCAGGGTGACCTGTGGCGACTCACGGATTTTTATATTCGGTCGGCCCGTCGGGAGGGTTTCATTCCTGGCGATCCGCCCGTTTTCGATTGGAGATTGACGGACTTATGCAGATCATCGTTCGCGACAACAATGTCGACCAGGCCCTCCGCGCGCTCAAGAAGAAGCTGCAGCGTGAAGGCGTGTATCGCGAAATGAAGCTGCGTCGTCACTACGAGAAGCCCTCGGAAAAGCGTGCGCGCGAAAAGGCGGCTGCTGTCCGCCGCGCCCGCAAGCTGGAGCGCAAGCGCGCCGAGCGCGACGGCGTCCGTTAAGGACTGCCGATATCAGGACGGCCGGTTCGCGGTCGTCCTGACTCTTTGCTGATTTCCCGTTCTTCATTGCGAGGCGTTCGCCCATGTCCACGACGGCTGTCCCCCTTCGTCCTATCGCCAAGGGGTCGCTGACGCGACTCTGGATCGGTGTCGCCGCGATCGCGCTGGCGGCCGGTGGTCTGGCCTGGGCAGGGCAGCAGGGCGTGGAAGCATCGCCGGCCGCCTTCCTGACGCAGAACGCCCATGCCAAGGGCGTGGTGACGACCGAGTCGGGCCTGCAGTACCAGGTGCTGGAGGAAGGCAGCGGGCCGAGCCCGACGACCGCCGACGTTGCGCTGGTGGGCTATAAGGGCACGCTGCTCGACGGCACCGTGTTCGACGAGAATCCGCAGACGCCGATGCCGGTCGATGGCGTGGTGCCGGGCTTCTCCGAAGGCCTGCAGAAGATGAAGAAGGGCGGCAAATATCGCCTGTGGATCCCGCCGCAGCTTGGCTATGGCGAACAGGCCGCCGGCCCGATCCCGGCCAATTCGGTGCTGGTGTTCGATGTCCAGCTGCACGACTTCAAGTCGCGCGCGGAAATCATGCAGATGCAGCAGCGGATGCAGCAGATGCAGGGTGGCATGCCGCAGGGCGCCGTTCCGCAGGGCGTGCCGGGCAACTGATCCGATCGATCCGAGAGTAGAGAAGGGCCCGGTTTCCGGGCCCTTTTTCTTTGGTGGTTAGAGGTTGTCTGAAAAATGCGCGAAAGGGCGCATTTTTGATGCGGTGCGGCTGCGCCAGAGGCGCAGTCCGGACAAATGCTCAGAGGCTGGCCTGATCGCCGGGCGCCGATGGCGGGAAGGCGAGGCCTTCGGCGCTGCCAATCTTTTCCTCGCCGGTGAACAGGCGGTCGAGTCGCGCCTTCACGTCGCGCCGATATTCGACGCAGGACACCGAACGCGGTGCGCCAATGTCGATATCGTCGGCGATCGCCGACTTGATCCGTTCCAGTGCGTCATTGTCGAGGATGCCGGCCCGATGCAGTTCCCGGCAGAGCTGGACCATTCCGGCGGCGGTCGCCTGGGCCCGCATGCCGACATTGGTCAGTTCGAAATGCAGCTTCTTCTGCTGCTCCATTGCCACGGTCATGCCATTCTCTCCTTTCGCTTTAGGATAGAAGCGCAGGAGCAATCGTTACGTTCCGGGACGCATTCGTCAATCGCCGTTTTTATCGTCGCTTTTCAGGATGGTCTGCCCTGCCAGAGCCTTGGACCGTTCCTCCAGATAGACCTTGATCATGGCGACGATCGGATCGGCCAGGAACAGGCCGAGGATGCCGAACAGCGCACCGAGCAATATCTGCGCCGCCAGCACCAGTGCCGGGGCCAGGTCGGTTGCGCGCTTGGCCACCATCGGCACGATCAGATAGCCGTCGATGATCTGCACCGCCATGTAGACGCCAAAGGCATAGAGGCCGGTATGGGTGCCGCCGGAAAAGCCGACAAGGACGATCAGCACGCCCGAGATGATCGCGCCGATATTGGGCAGGAAGGCGAGCAGGCCGGTGAGGATGCCGAGCAGGCCCGCCATCGGCACGCCGCCCGCCCACAGCAGCAGCCATACGCCCACGCCCTCCACCGTCATGCCGATCAGCCGGCCGAACATCAGCCGGCGCAAGGTGAAGGCCATCTTGTCGGCGACGGTGTAGAAATGGGCGCGCTTGTCCATCGGCAGCATCCAGGCGACGCCGCGCTCGTACAGCTTGGGTTCGACCGCGATGAAGATGGCCAGCACCAGCATCATGACGCCGCTGGTGATCGCGCCGACGGCGGTGCCGACGGCGGCGGTGACCCGGCCCATGGAACTCATTGCCTGCTGGGCCAGGCCCTTGAGGTCTTCGGGCGTGGTGGTGATGCCAAGCTGCTGCATCCAGCCGCCGACCCGCTCCACCTGCGCCTCGACGATGGTGCGCATCGCCTGCGCCTGGGCGGCCAGGCTGGAGCCGGTGAGGTAGAAGGTGTAGGCGAGGAAGGCGACGACGGCGAGCAACACGATCGTCAGGCGCCAGCCCCGGCCGATCGGCAGCACGCGGCCCAAGAGGCGGGTGCCGCCATCCATCACGGTGGTGAAGACCAGCGCGCCCAGGATCAGCATGATCGGCTGGGCCAGCAGCACGATCAGCGCGATGCCGATCGCCATCGCGAACCAGACGCCCGCCCGCTTGATCTCATGCTGGACCAGCGGGCTGCGCAATTCGCTGGGGCCGGGTTGCTCGATATGCTGCTGCGCGTCGCTCAAACCCGGAACCCCCTGTCAGATGCTGTGAACTATTTCGCCTCGGTAACGCTCTGGGGGCGCAGGCTGTTCCCGGCACGGCCGCCACGGAAGGCATGGAGCCAGCTGATCGGATTCCAGCTCGAATCGCCGTCCAGGCTGAAGGTGATGAATTCGGCGCGACCGCCGATCGCTTCCCACGGCACCGGGCCGCCCAGGCCATTTTCCTCCAGCGGCGCGCGGCTGTCGGCGCTGTTGTCGCGATTGTCGCCCATCAGAAAGACATGGTCGGCGGGCACGCGGACCGGGCCATACCAGTCGAGCGCGCTCGGCCCCATGTCGATCGTGACATAGGTCTTGCCGTTGGGCAGCACTTCCTGCCGCACCGGCAGTTCGCACCAGCTCTTGCCCGCCTTGTCGGTCACCAGCGCGCCAGGGAACTGCATCGGCGGGCAGGGGGCGTTGCCGTCGACCGCTATGCGCAGGGGCTTGAGCACCTTCTGCGGCACCGGCACGCCGTTCAGGATCACCTGACCGCCGCGCACCTCGACAATGTCGCCGGGCAGGCCGATGACCCGCTTGATATAATCCTCGCGCCGGTTCTGGGGCGAGACGATGACGATGTCGCCACGCTCGGGCAGATGGCCCAGGATGCGCCCCTTCAGGAAGGGCAGCGGATGGAAGCTGGGGCTGACATAGGACCAGCCATAGGGGAATTTGCTCACCACCAGCCGGTCGCCCTTCAGCAGCACCGGCATCATCGATTCCGACGGGATGTAGAAGGGCTTGGCGACGAAGCTGTGAAAGGCCAGCACGGCGAGGATGAGCAGCACGATGCTCTTCACCTCATGCCACCAGTTCACCCCGCTGTTGCCGGCCCCGCTATTGCCTGCCTCCTTGTCGTCGGCTGCCGTTTCGGGCGCGGCGGGGGGCAGGGGGTCGGTTTGGGTCATGTCGACTGCCGTCATGGAAGGGCTATGCTCGGATGGGGAGGGCGGCCCGCTCAAAGCGGCAGCGCCTCGATGATGACGAAGGCCTGCGCCCATGGATGATCGTCCGTGAGCGTCAGGTGAATGACCGGCTTGTAGCCCGCCGGCACCATCGATGCCAGCCGCTGTGCGGCACCGCCGGACAGCGCCAGCGTGGGGGCGCCGCTGGGCGCGTTGACGACGCCGATATCCTTCATGAAGACGCCGGCCTTGAAACCGGTGCCGACCGCCTTGGAAAAGGCCTCCTTGGCGGCGAAGCGCTTGGCCAGCGTGCCGGCTTTGGTAAACGGCCGGCGTTCCGCCTTGGCCTGTTCGACATCGGTGAAGACGCGCTGGACGAACCGGTCGCCGAAGCGGTCGAGCGAATTCTGGATCCGCTCGATATTGCAGAGATCGGAGCCGAGGCCGATGATCACGCTTTGGCGGCCTTCATCGGGCCAGGTCCATCTGGCGCCGCATTTCGCGGATGCTGGCTTCCAGCCCGCCGAAGATCGCCTCGCCGATCAGGAAATGGCCGATATTGAGTTCGGCGATCTGCGGGATGGCGGCGATCGGCGCGACATTGTCGAAGGTGAGGCCATGGCCGGCATGCGGCTCGATGCCGTTCTTGGCGGCGAGCGCGGCGGCGTCGGCAATGCGGCGCAGCTCGACCGCGCGGGCCTCGCCGGTCAGATGGGCATAGGCGCCGGTATGAAATTCGACCACGGGCGCGCCAAGCTGGATCGCGGCCTCGATCTGGGCGGCGTCGGCCTCGATGAACAGGCTGACGCGGATGCCGGCCTCGGTGAGTGCGGCGACGATCGGGCGCAGCACTTCGATCTGGCCGGCGGCGTCCAGGCCGCCCTCGGTCGTGCGCTCCTCGCGCTTTTCCGGCACGATGCAGGCGGCATGCGGCTTGTGCTTGAGGGCGATGCCCAGCATTTCCTGCGTCGCCGCCATTTCCAGGTTCAGCGGCACGTCGAGCGCCGCCATCAGCATCGCGATATCCTCGTCGCGGATATGGCGGCGATCCTCGCGCAGATGCGCGGTGATGCCGTTGGCGCCGGCCTTCACCGCCAGCAGCGCGGCCTTGACCGGATCGGGATGTTCGCCGCCCCGCGCGTTGCGGATCGTCGCCACATGGTCGATATTGACCCCCAGGCGCAGCGGAACGGCGGCCATCTTATTGCTTCCGGCTGCCGGGCTTGATCGCTGGCACCGCTTCCAGTTCGGGCGGCAGCTGATCGGCGTCATAGACCGGGAAATTGATGCTCACGAGCGGGTAGAAGGGGACGCCCAGGTCCACTTCGCCGGCCGAACGATCGACCAGCGCCACTTCGGCGACGACGATGCCGCCTTCGCGCTCGACCGCCTCGATCGCCTGGCGCGAGGACAGGCCGGTGGTGACGACGTCTTCCACCATCAGCACTTTCTGCCCCGGCGATATGGCAAAGCCGCGGCGCAGTTCGAACACGCCCTCGGGCCGTTCGAGGAACACCGCATCCTTGTCGAGCGCGCGGCCGACTTCATGGCCGATGATCAGGCCGCCCATGGCGGGCGACACGACCAGGTCGATCTCCTGGCGCAGCTCGCGCGGCAGCTGCTGCACGGTGGCGCGGGCCAGCTTGCCGGCGCGCTCGGCATTCATCAGCACGCGGGCGCACTGCAGGTAATTGTCGCTGCGGCGGCCCGACGACAGGATGAAATGTCCTTCGAGCAGCGCACCTGCTGCCCGGAATTCTGCCAATACTTCTTCGTCGGTCATTCCGCCCTGTTCCACTATTCCGTTGCGGGAGGTCGCGCAAAAACGGCGCCCGGCCCGCCCATATCGCACGGGCATGACATGCCCATGATCGCGCACCTGTGCGCGAGGTGCGAGATAGGCGGGAGCGGGAGGCGTTGCAACAGCGAAGAAAATCTGGTCCACACTGACTTGAGGCAGAAAAATTCGTTGCCTATAAGCCGCCACATAGACCGAACGGGCGGGCACGACGCGAAAGTGGACGTTCCCGTTGCAGCGGCAACAAGGGGTTAGGGGTAGATGAGGCTATGAAAAAGGTGAGATCGCTCATTCTGGCCGGCTCGCTGGCAATGGCGCCGGCAACGGTGATGAGCCCGATGGCATTGGCGCAGGAGAATGCCGCCGCTGCCGCCCCCGCTGCTGACAATGCAGCTATATCGACCGAATCACCCGACAATGCGACGGCCCCTGCGGCCGAAGCCGCGCCCGCCGCCAAGGTCGCCGCGCCGCCGCGGATGAAGCCGACCGAAGGCATCGGCATGCCCAAGCCCGGCGAGATCACGCTGCAGGAGCAGTTCACCTCCACCGGCCACACCGCGCGCTGGCTGCACGACAAGATGCTGCTGCCGCTCATCACCATCATCTCGGTCTTCGTGCTGCTGCTGATGCTCTATGTGATGGTGCGCTATCGCCGCTCCGCCAACCCGGTGCCGTCCAAGACCTCCCACAACACTGTCATCGAAGTGGTGTGGACGCTGGTCCCGGTCCTCATCCTGCTGGTGATCGCGATTCCCTCGATCGGCCTGCTGGCCGACCAGTATAAGCCCGCGCCCAAGGATGCGCTGACCGTGAAGGTCACCGGCTATCAATGGTATTGGGGCTATGAATATCCCGACAACGGTATCCCCGAATTCGTGTCGAACATGCTGCCCGAGGACAAGGCGAAGGAAAATGGCGAGCCCTATCTGCTCGCGCCCGACAATCGCCTGGTCCTGCCGGTCGGTCGTCCGGTCAAGCTGATCATCACCGGCGCCGACGTGATCCACAGCTTTGCCGTGCCTTCGCTCTGGGTGAAGATGGACGCCGTGCCCGGACGCCTGAACGAGAAGAGCTTCACCATCGAGAAGCCGGGCGTCTATTATGGCCAATGTTCGGAACTGTGCGGCGCACGCCACGGCTTCATGCCGATCGCGATCGAGGCGCTGCCCCCGGCTCAGTTCGACCAGTGGGTCCAGTCGCAGGGCGGCACGCTGAAGGGCGCAGCGGCGGAGAAGACGGCTGAAGCCGCTGCCGCTACTGCTGAAAAGAAGATCTGAGGGGTAGGAACGTCATGACCACCATCACCGCCGACCATCATGGCGATCATCATGGCGACCATGCCCATGATCATCATGATGCCGACCACAAGCCGGCCTTCTTCCAGCGCTGGTTCATGTCCACCAACCACAAGGACATCGGCACCCTCTATCTGATCTTCGCGATCATGGCCGGCCTGATCGGCGGCGCCATTTCCGGCCTGATGCGCATGGAATTGCGCGAGCCGGGCATCCAGTTCCTGCATATCTGGGCGCAGTGGAGCGACGGTCCCGCCGCGACGCTGGACCAGGCCTATCACCTCTGGAACGTGCTGATCACCGCCCATGGCCTGATCATGGTCTTCTTCATGGTGATGCCCGCGATCATCGGCGGCTTTGGCAACTGGTTCGTGCCGATCATGATCGGCGCGCCGGACATGGCCTTCCCGCGGATGAACAATATCAGCTTCTGGCTGCTCATCCCCGCCTTCCTGCTGCTGCTCGGCTCCACCTTCGTGCCCGGCGGCACCGGCAATGGCGCGGGCACCGGCTGGACCGTCTATGCGCCACTGTCGACCAGCGGGTCGGCCGGCCCGGCCGTCGACATGGCGATCCTGTCGCTGCACATCGCCGGCGCCAGCTCGATCCTGGGCGCGATCAACTTCATCACCACCATCCTCAACATGCGTGCGCCGGGCATGACCCTGCACAAGATGCCGCTGTTCGTCTGGTCGGTGCTGGTTACCGCCTTCCTGCTGCTGCTCGCGCTGCCGGTTCTGGCCGCGGCGATCACCATGCTGCTGACCGACCGCAATTTCGGCACCACCTTCTATGATGCGGCCGGTGGCGGCGATCCCGAACTCTACCAGCATCTTTTCTGGTTCTTCGGCCACCCCGAAGTCTATATCATGATCCTGCCGGGCTTCGGCATCGTCAGCCAGATCGTCTCGACCTTCAGCCGCAAGCCGGTGTTCGGCTATCTCGGCATGGCCTATGCCATGGTCGCGATCGGCGTGGTCGGCTTCGTCGTCTGGGCGCACCACATGTTCACCACCGGCATGTCGGTGAATGTGAAGATGTATTTCACCGCCGCCACCATGGTCATCGCGGTGCCGACCGGCATCAAGATTTTCTCGTGGATCGCCACCATCTGGGGCGGGTCGATCAGCTTCAAGACGCCGATGGTATGGGCGCTGGGCTTCATCTTCCTGTTCACCGTGGGCGGCGTGACCGGCGTGGTGCTGGCCAATGGCGGCGTCGATGACGTGCTGCACGACACCTATTATGTGGTCGCGCACTTCCACTATGTGCTCTCGCTGGGCGCGGTCTTCTCGCTGTTCGCGGGCTTCTATTACTGGTTCCCGAAAATGACGGGGCGCATGTATAATGAAGTGCTGGGCCAGCTCCATTTCTGGGTCTTCTTCATCGGCGTGAACCTGCTGTTCTTCCCGATGCACTTCCTGGGCCTGAGCGGCATGCCGCGCCGTTATCCCGACTATCCCGAGGCGTTCGCCTATTGGAACAAGATCGCGACCCACGGCTATGAGATCATGGCGGTCGGCGTGCTGATCTTCCTGGTCAATGTCTTCTGGTCGCTGTTCGCCGGCAGACGCGCCGAGGGCAATCCCTGGGGCGAAGGCGCGACGACGCTGGAATGGACGCTGACCAGCCCGCCGCCCTATCACCAGTTCGAGACCCTGCCGGTCATCGACTGATTGCCATGCGGGTGCCCGGCCTAGACCGGGCACTCCATCCCCCTGCGGCGGGGCAGATGGGTAGGACCGTCTGTCCATTTGCCGGAATCGGTCAGGGCCTGTATGGGGCGCCGGCTGATCGAAGAGGAGTTTATGGCCAGTTCGCCGCTTTCGTCCGGGGCTAATGCCCCCGTCCTGCCCGCTCATTGGCGCGATTTCGTCGCGCTGACCAAGCCGCGCGTGATGACGCTTGTGGTGTTCACGGGCCTGTGCGGGCTGCTCGCCGCGCCCGGCCATATCCATCCGGTGCTGGGCTTTACCGCGATATTGTGCATCGCGCTGGGCGCCGGCGCGGCCGCCGCGCTCAACCAGTGGTGGGAAGCCGACATCGACGCCAAGATGAAGCGCACCGCCAGCCGGCCGCTGCCCGCCGGCCGGATGGAGCGGCAGACGGCGCTGCATTTCGGCGTCGGCCTGTCCTTCTTCTCGGTGATCCTGATGGGGATGGCGACCAACTGGCTGGCCGCTGCGGTGCTGACCGTCTCGATCCTCTTCTATGTCTTCATCTATACCATCTGGCTGAAGCCCCGGACGGCGCAGAATATCGTCATCGGCGGCGCGGCCGGCGCCTTCCCGCCGGTGATCGGCTGGGCGGCGGTGACGGGCGACATCACCGCGCTGCCGATTGCGCTGTTCATGCTGATCTTCTTCTGGACGCCGCCCCATTTCTGGGCGCTCGCGCTATTCGTGAAGACCGATTATGCCGCCGCCGGCATCCCGATGCTGCCGGTCGTGTCGGGCGAGGTCGTGACCCGGCGCCAGATCCTCTTCTACACCTTCATCATGGCGGTTGCCGCGCTGGCTCCGGTCGCGCTGCAACTGACCGGCGCGATCTATGGCACGGCGGCGCTGGTGGGCACCGCGATCTTCGCGGCCATGGCCTTCCAGGTCTATCTGCGCCGCGAAACCGATCCCGCGCGCATGGCGCCGGAAAAGCGGTTGTTCAAATATTCGATCCTGTATCTCTTCCTGCTGTTCGGGGCAGTGGTCGTCGACCGCTGGCTGCTGGCATGAGTCCGGAAGATCAGGATCAGGTGCGCGCACGGCAAAAGTCCCGTGCGCTGGTGACCGGGCTGCTGCTCGGCTTCCTCGCCATCCTCTTCTTCGCCATCACTTTGGCGAAGATCGGCGCGAGCCATAATATCTGATGGCCTCGCTCCCGCCCTCGCCCTTTGACCGCGACCGCCGCAACCGGCGGACGCTGGTGGCGATGGCGGGCATCGGCCTGGCGATGCTTGGCCTCGGCTTCGCCTCGGTCCCGCTCTACCGCATCTTCTGTCAGACGACCGGTTTCGGCGGCACGACCCAGCGCGCGGCGGCCGATGTGAAGCTGACCCCGGTGGCCGGGCGGACCATGTCGATCCGCTTCGATTCCAATGTCCAGCCCGGCATGCCCTGGGAATTTCGCCCCGAACATCGCACCGACACGGTGACCGTCGGCGCCCGCGACATGGCGATTTTCATTGCGAAGAACCTGTCCGACAAGCCGGTGACCGGCACCGCCAGTTTCAACGTCACGCCGACCCAGGCTGGCGCCTATTTCACCAAGATCCAATGCTTCTGCTTCACCCAGCAGACGCTGCAGCCCGGTGAAGAAGTGCGCATGCCGGTGATCTATTATGTCGATCCCAAGATATTGCAGGATCCCGACAACAAGGACACGCAGCAGATAACGCTCAGCTACACCTTCTATCCTGTTGAGCAGGGGAAGCAGCCAAGCTAAGCTGACGAGAATAACCGAAAAACAGGGAAGAGGTAGAAACCGTCATGGCAGGCGCCAAGAACCACGATTATCATATCCTTCCGCCCAGCATCTGGCCGCTGTTCGGCTCGATGTCGGCGCTGGTGATGGCGATGGGCGCGATCATGTGGATGCATCCCGACGCGATGCCCGCCGGCGGTGGCTGGATCTTCCTGATCGGTGTGGCCGGTGTCCTCTTCACCATGTTCAGCTGGTGGAGCAATGTGATCGCCGAGGCGCATGCCGGCGATCATACGCCGGTGGTTCAGCTGCATCTGCGCTATGGCATGATCCTGTTCATCGCGTCCGAAGTCATGTTCTTCGTCGGCTGGTTCTGGGCCTTTTTCGACTTCTCCCTCTTCCCCAGCGAACTGGCGCCGATCGAGGGCATGTTCCCGTCCAAGGGCATCGAGGTGATGAACGCGTTCGAGCTGCCCTTGCTCAACACGCTGATCCTGCTCTGCTCGGGCACCACCGTCACCTGGGCGCATCATGCGCTGATCCACGGCGATCGCGAAGGGCTGAAAAAGGGCCTGTGGTGTACGGTGATCCTGGGCGCGCTGTTCAGCTGCATCCAGGCCTATGAATATATGCACGCGCCGTTCCCGTTCGGCGGTTCGCCCTATAGCTCGGCCTTCTATATGGCGACCGGCTTCCATGGCTTCCATGTGCTGGTCGGCACCATCTTCCTGGTGGTGAACCTGATCCGCGCCTATAAGGGCGACTTCACCCCGCGCCAGCATTTCGGCTTTGAAGCGGCCGCCTGGTACTGGCATTTCGTCGACGTGGTGTGGCTGTTCCTGTTCGCCGCCATCTATGTCTGGGGCGGCTGGGGCGCGCCGATCCACGGCGGCTGATGATTCAAGCATGACGGCGAAGGCGACAGGCATGGACCTGCTTGCGGCCTCCGCCCGCGGCCTTTGCCCCCGTTGCAGCGCACCGACCCTGTTCGAAGGGCCGGTGCGTTTTGCGTCGCGCTGTCGCCAGTGCGGGCTGGACTATGGCCAATATAATGTCGGCGACGGGCCGGCGGCTTTCCTGACGCTGATCATCGGCGCGGTCATGGTCGCGCTGGCGCTCACGCTGGAACTGACGGTCCATCCGCCGCTGTGGCTGCACCTGCTGCTCTGGGCGCCGCTGACCGCCGGCGCCGTGGTCGGCAGCCTGCGCGTCGCCAAGGGCGCGCTGCTGACGGTCGAATATCGCAAAAATGCCCGCGAGGGACGGGTGGTGGAGAAGAAGGACGCATGAGCGGACGGCGCATCCCGATTGTTCCGACCGTGCTGGTCTGTGTCGCGATCGCTGTCATGATCGCGCTCGGCATCTGGCAGTTGCAGCGCCGGGGCGAGAAGGAAACCATGCTGGCGTTGGCGGCCAGCAATGTGTCGCGCCCGGCCGTCGCCTTCCCCAAAATGCCGCCGGTGCCCGATGAACTTCTGTTCCGCCCGTCGTCGGTCCATTGCCTGCGCGTCGTCGGCTGGCAGGTGGAGGCCGGGCGCGCCGCCGACGGATCGACCGGCTATCGCCATATCGCCCAATGCACGACCGGCGCCGAAGGGCCGGGCGCGCTGGTCGCTGTCGGCGTCGGCCAGAAGCCGGATGACAAACCGGCCTGGACCGGCGGGCAGGTCGAAGGCTGGATTTCGCAGGAGCCCGATCATCGCTCGCTGATCGCGCGGGCAGGGGGCAGGACCATGCCGCTGCGGCCGATGCTGGTCGCGCGCGCCGCACCGCCGGGCCTGAAACCCATGGCACCGCCCAGCACCGCCGACGTGCCCAACAATCATCTCGCCTATGCGGTGCAATGGTTCATTTTTGCCGCGCTGGCGGCAATAATCTATCTGCTTGTCCTGCGCCGACGCAATGCGGAGCCGCCAAGGCCGTCGTAAAGGCTTGCCCCGGCGCGCGCGCGTCGCTACCGCGCTTTCCCATTATGCAATATGTCAGCACCAGGGGAAGCGCACCGGCGCTCGGTTTTGAAGATGTCACGCTGGCGGGCCTGGCGTCCGACGGTGGGCTTTATGTGCCGGAGAGCTGGCCGCAATTTTCCGCTGCCGACATTCGCGCCCTCGCTCGCCTTTCCTATGTCGAAACCGCCGTGCGCGTCATGGCGCCGTTCGTCGCCGGATCGCTGAGCGAAGAGGAACTGCGTGAGCTGTGCACCGCTGCCTATGGCCGGTTCAGCCATGACGCGGTGACGCCGCTGGTCCAGCTCGACAATCGCCACTGGATGCTGGAGCTGTTCCATGGTCCGACCCTGGCGTTCAAGGATGTCGCGCTCCAGCTGCTCGGCCAGCTGTTCGAGCGCTTCCTGTCGCGCCGCGACGACCATCTGACCATCGTCGGCGCCACATCGGGCGACACCGGTTCGGCCGCGATCGACGCGGTCGCCGGCCGCGAGAAGGTCGACATCTTCATGCTGCATCCCGAGGGCCGGGTGTCCGACGTGCAGCGCCGCCAGATGACCACGGTGCTGGCGCCCAATGTCTACAACATCGCGATCGACGGCAGCTTCGACGATGCGCAGGCGCTGGTGAAGCGCATGTTCAACGACGCTGACTTCAAGGCGCGCTTCAACCTGTCGGCGGTGAACAGCATCAACTGGGCGCGGCTGATGGCGCAGGTCGTCTATTATTTCTACGCCGCCGTGCGGCTGGGCGCGCCCGATCGCCCGATTGCCTTCTCGGTGCCGACCGGCAATTTCGGCGATGTCTTCGCCGGCTATGTCGCGTCGAAAATGGGCCTGCCGATCGCCAAGCTGGTGGTCGCCACCAACGTCAACGACATATTGCACCGCGCTTTGTCGGAGGGCGACTATAGCCAGGGCCAGGTCGTGCCGACCGCGACGCCCAGCATGGACATTCAGGTCAGCTCCAATTTCGAGCGGCTGCTGTTCGATGCCGGCGGCCGTGACGGCGTTGCGCTCGCCCAGCAGATGCAGGGTTTCGAGGCGAGCAAGGCGATGCGCCTCACCAATGCTCAGCGCGAGGGCGCGGCGAACCTGTTCACCTCCGCCCGGATCGATGCCGACGGCATGACCATGGCGATGCGCTGGGCGTTCGACGCCGCCGGCCAGGTGATCGACCCGCACAGCGCCATCGGCCTCGCCGCCGCGCGCGAGGCGGACATCGACCCGTCGATCCCGGTGGTGACGCTGGCGACCGCCCATGCCGCCAAGTTCCGCGACGCGGTGGAGCGGGCGACCGGCACGCGGCCACCGCTGCCTGCACGGGTCGGCGACCTGTTCGCGCGCGAGGAAAGCTATGCCAAGCTGCCCGGCACGTTCGAGGCGGTGACCGCCTATGTCGCGGAGCGGGCGACGCCGCGCGGCTGATCGCGGGTTGATCCCCTCTCGACAGGAGCGGCGCAAGAGACGATGAGGCCGAAATGGAACTCAAGACTCTCATCGGCGAACCCTGGTCCGACTATGGCCTGATCGACTCGGGCAACGGTCGCAAGCTCGAACGCTATGGCCGTTTCCGCTTCATCCGCCCCGAACCGCAGGCGATGTGGGCGCCGGCGACCGAAGACTGGCGCGCCGACGGCGAATTCATCCCCGGCTCTGACGAGGATGGCGGCGGCCGCTGGTATTATGACAAGCCGGTCCCGGCCGAGGGCTGGCCGCTGCACTGGAAGGAAGTGACCTTCCAGTCGAGCTGTACCCCCTTCCGCCATCTCGGCTTCTTCCCCGACATGGCGCCGGTGTGGGATTTCATGCGCGCCAGCACCGCCGACAAGCCCGAGGCCGAGGTCATGAACCTGTTCGGTTATACCGGCGTCGGGACGCTTGGCATGTCGGCGGCCGGCGCGCGCATGGTCCATGTCGATGCGTCGAAGAAATCGGTGGCGCAGGCGCGGGCGAACGCCGACCTGTCGGGCATGGGCGGCCGGCCGATCCGTTGGATCGTCGAGGATGCGGCCAAGTTCGTCGCGCGCGAAGTGCGGCGCGGCCGCCGCTATGACGGCATATTGCTCGACCCGCCCAAATATGGCCGCGGCCCCGACGGCGAAGTGTGGCGGCTGGAGGAGGATCTGCCGGGCCTCATCGCCAATTGCCGCCAGTTGCTGGACGCGGACAGTCGCTTCCTGTTCCTCACCGTCTATGCGGTGCGCATGTCCGCGCTGGCGATCGGCGAATTGCTACGCCAAGCCTTTGCCGACCTGCCCGGCGAGGTGGAAGCGGGCGAACTGACCGTGCGCGAGGAAGCCCGCGGCCTGCTGCTCCCCACCGCCATCTGGGCGCGCTGGAAGCGCTAAACCGCCTATAAGCCCTCTCCCGTTTACGGGAGAGGGTTGGGTGAGGGCTTTTCTACGACTGCCCTCATGATAGACTCTGCCAATGCCCAGCATCGGCCCGACCAGTCCCAACGCTTCACGTCTGCGGCGCAACGCAACTGAATGTGAGCAACGGCTATGGGCCGTCTTGCGCAATCGCCAGCTTGAAGGTTTCAAGTTCCGGCGCCAGGCGACGGTCGGGCCATTCGTGGTCGATTTTCTCTGCGCCGAATATCGCTTCATCGTCGAGATCGATGGCGGGCAGCATGATGAACGGACGGATGCGTCGCGCACGACGCAGCTGCAATCGGCGGGCTATGTGATCCACCGGTTCTGGAATCATGATGTGGTCGAGAATTTCGACGGCGTGGTGGAGCGGATCAGGCTGGAATTGCTTGCCGTTCGAGAGACGTAAGCAAGAAGACCCTCACCCAACCCTCTCCCGCCTGCGGGAGAGGGCTATTACGCGCGTTGCCTTACTTCCCGACCTTGATTTCGAACAGTTTCGGCCAGTTCTTGCCGGTGATGAAGACGCGGTCGGTCTTCGCGTCATAGGCGATGCCGTTGGCGACGGCTTCGCTGTCGGTGACGCCGGCCTGCTTGCGCAGCGGGGCGACATCGATCCAGTCGATCACGCCGCCGCTGCGCGGGTCGATCCGGGCGATCTTCGTGTCATACCAGACATTGGCCCAGATCTCGCCCTTGACCCATTCCAGCTCGTTCAGCCGATCGACCGCGCGGCCGTTCCAGGTGACGGTGATGCGGCGCTGTTCGTTCAGCGTCTCGGGATCGAGGAAGCGCAACTGCGCGCTGCCGTCGCTCATGATGATCGACCGGCCATCCTGGGTCAGGCCCCAGCCTTCGCCTTCATAGCGGAAGGTGGAGAGGGGCGAGAAATCGTCCAGCTTCCAGACAAAGCCCTGGCGGTGGCGCCAGGTCAGGCTGACCAGCTTACCGCCCCAGTTGACGATGCCCTCGCCGAAATAGGGCTGCTCGACCACGCGGCGCTGTTCGACTTTGCCGGTCTTGAGCGCGACCTTGCGGATCTCCGACTGGCCTTCAAGGCCGGTGCTCTCATAAAGCGCGCCGTCGAGGTAGAAGAGACCCTCGGTGAAGGCCGCCGGATCATGCGGATAGGCCTTGACCAAAGTCCAGGGGGTTTCCGCCCCGGCCGGCGCGGTCAGGGTAAGGGCGCAGGCGAGCGCCAGCAGCCCTTGCCTCATTCGGCGGCCTGCGCGGCGATCGCGGTGGCGAGCCAGGCGGGCAGGGTGGCGGGGGCGATCGCCTCCACCCGTTGCAGTTCGATCGAGAGGCCAAGGTCGGGCAGGGCGGCGCGCTGGCGCTTTTCGTCGGCCTGTTCCAGCGGCACCGCGACCAGCCGCCGGTTCACCTTGTTGCGATAATGCATGCGGGCGGTGTTTTCCTGACCGACATAGCAGCCCTTGTCATAATCGACGCCGTGCAGCTCCTCGGCATTGGTTTCGAGCCACAGAATCTGGTCCTGCCCCAGTTCCGCCGCGCCTTCGAACACCCCAAGCGACAGCCGATGGGCGCGGAACGCGGCGGCGGCGTCGCCATCGCTCGCCGGCGCCAGCCAGCGCGCGCCCAGTTCAGGCAGGCGCGGGTCGCGGGGTCTGTCGGCGGCATCGAGCGCCCAATGCACCGCCAGCGACTCGTCGCGGGCAATCACCACCTTGCGGCGCAGCCGGTATATGGTCAGCCGCTTGGCCAGCGCATCTGCCTGCGCCGCCTCGCAGTCGATCAATATATCGCCGTCATCGCCCCACAGGATGAAGTCGAACAGCGCCTTGCCCTGCGGCGTCAGCAGCGCGGTCCAGCGCGCTTCGCCGTCTTTCAGCGTCAGCACGTCGCGGGTCAGCAGCCCCTGCAGGAAGGGACGCGCCTCTTCGCCGGAAATGCGCAGCACCGCGCGGTCGGTAAGGGTGGTATCGGTCATCGGCTTTAGGTAGGACGGCGGCACGACTTCGCCAAGCGGTTCGCGCGAACAGCAGACAGGAATATCGCCATGACCCAGACCTTCGACATGATCCTCAAGAACGGCACCGTCCATACGCCGGGCGGCGCGGAGCAGGTGGATGTGGGCGTGCGCGGCGGCAAGATCGTCGCCATCGGCACCAGCCTTGGCGATGCGGGCGAAGTGATCGACTGTACCGGCCTTGACGTGCTGCCGGGCTGCATCGACAGCCAGGTGCATTTCCGCGAGCCGGGGCTGGAATATAAGGAGGATCTGGAATCGGGCAGCCGCGCCGCGGTGCTGGGCGGCGTCACCGCCGTGTTCGAAATGCCCAACACCAATCCCAATACCGACACTGCCGAGCGGGTGCATGACAAGCTGAAGCGCGCCCATCACCGCATGTGGTGCGACCATGCCTTCTATGTCGGCGCGACGGCAGAAAATGCCGAGCAGTTGAAGGAACTGGAGCGCATTCCCGGCACGTCCGGCGTCAAGATCTTCATGGGCGCATCGACCGGCAGCCTGCTGGTGGATGATGACAATGCGCTGGCCCGCGTGCTGGCGTCGGGTACCCGCCGCGTCGCCATCCATGCCGAGGACGAGACGCGGATGAACGCGCGCAAGGATTATCGGGTCGAGGGCGATCCGTCCTCGCATCCCGTGTGGCGCGACGATGAAAGCGCGATGATCGCGACGAAGCGGATCATCGCGCTCGCCCGCAAGGCGCGCCGCCGCATCCACATCCTGCACGTCACCACCCCGGCGGAGCTGGAATATATCGGCCAGAACAAGGATGTCGCGACCTGCGAAGTCACACCGCAGCATCTGACCCTGGCCGGCGAGGATGCCTATCCGCGCCTGGGCACCTATGCCCAGATGAACCCGCCGATCCGCAGCGCGGCGCATCGCGACGGCCTGTGGTTCTGGCTCAACCAGGGCGTGCCCGACGTGCTGGGCAGCGACCATGCGCCGCACACGATCGAAGAAAAGGCGAAGGTCTATCCCGCCTCGCCCAGCGGCATGCCGGGCGTGCAGACGCTGGTGCCGCTGCTGCTCAATCATGTCGCCGAAGGGCGGCTGACGCTGCGCCGCTTCATCGAACTGACCTCGTCGGGGCCGCAGCGCGTGTTCGGCCTCACCTGCAAGGGCCGGATC
This sequence comes from Sphingobium sp. MP9-4, assembly GCF_005281675.1. Taxonomy (NCBI): domain Bacteria; kingdom Pseudomonadati; phylum Pseudomonadota; class Alphaproteobacteria; order Sphingomonadales; family Sphingobiaceae; genus Sphingobium; species Sphingobium sp. MP9-4. The sequence continues at coordinate 35,179 of NZ_LUFI01000045.1, forward strand.
GCGCTCGGCTATGATGCCGACTTCACCGTGGTCGACCTCAAGAAGAAATGGACCGTCGGCAAGGATTGGCTCGCCTCGCGCTGCGACTGGTCGCCGTTCGACGGCATGGACCTGACCGGCAAGGCGATCGGCACCATCATCCGCGGCAACCGCGTGATGTGGGAAGACAGCCTGGCCAATCAGGCGGTCGGCGAGCCGGTCCGGTTCGAGGCGACCGAATTCAACTGATCGGGATCAGGCCGTCGCCACCGACGGCCTGCAGCCCCCTCCCGTAAACGGGAGGGGAATGGCGGGAAACCACCCATCTCAGACATGAAAATGGCCCTGACCATCCGAAGACGATCAGGGCCGCAAGTCGTACGGAAAAGAATTCCGGGCCGGTCGCTCAGCCGCGTTCGCCGAGCAAGATCAGATTAGAAGCGGAAACCGCCCGTTACCGCGATCTGATGGCGCGACGCGGCGATGCCGGTGTTGAAACCGTCATAGCTGTAATTGCCATAGTCGCTGTAGCGATATTCGAGACGGGCAAAGTTTCCTGCGTTCGCGAATTCGATGCCGCCGCCGACGCGGTAACCGTCAAGGTTGTCGCCTTCGCTGGCGCTGTCGCCATCATAGCTGACCGAGAGCTTCGCGCGGGCGTTGGTGTAGCCGCCCTTGGCATACAGCATCAGGTTCTGCGACACCGGGAAACCAAGGCGCGCGCCGACATAGAGGTCGCGGCCAGCCGACAGCTTCCAGCGATCGCCATCGACAAGAACGTCGGTTGCGGTTTCCTTGACGGTGGAGTCGCTGACTTCACCGTCAACGCCGATTACCAGAGTGCCGATGTCATAGTCATAGCCAGCGGTCAGGCCATAGAGGAAGCCGCCCTTGCTATCGTCGAGATCGTCGTAGGACAGATTGACACTGTCATAGCCAACGGTCGCACCGACCTTAAAACCGCCGAAATTCGAGGCTTCCTGCGCGTATGCGGGAGCCGACACAGCAGCCAGAGCGGCCGCCGCGAAAAGAACGTTCTTCAAATTACAAACCCCTGATATTGATGCACAAAGTTATCGTGCGACCCTTGCTGGCTCAAATAGGGGGTGAAGCCGTTAGGGCAACCTTGGTTTCGTTTCCAAACCGTTTCGAGGATGGATTGTGACAATTATGTCGCGTTGCGATTTGTCGGGATGGATTGACGATGATTGGGGTTATCGTCCCCGATATGGCTCACATGCGATGCCATCCCCGTCGCCATCCATATGTGCCCCATAGCCCGGCTGCCCCCGGTGGATTGGCGCAGCGCCGGCTGCACGGGCGTCGGCGCAATTCCGATACGACCATGTTCCCGACCCCGTTGGAGTTTGGGCGCGTGGGCTGCGCTGAGGAGTGGCGCTAGAACCTGAAGGCTGCTGGGCGTCCAGTTCGTCCGCCGACATCGGGCGATCCCGGATCGTGTCGCGGGTCGGTCGCCACTCTGATGTGACTTCGTCGGCGGCGCTGGCTTCGGGGACCGTCGTTGAGGAGGACATGTATCTGCTACCACCGCCCACGGCGACGCCGACCAGCCCGGCGACCGCAAACGACTTCAAGGCGAAATTGTTACGCATGTGGGGCATATTGTCGATCGAGAGTAAAGGATCGGTTTGCATTCGAGGGCGGTGCCGATCCGGTGCCCCATTGGCGCGACTCGCTTTGATGGGAGCCGTGCTGCCGCGCGGCGGTCAGAGGGTTTCCGGCTTTGAAGTGGGGGGCCTGCCAGCGGGCCTGTTCGAGATTGCATCAGTGATATGGATAGCCATGGGACAAGCGCGAGGCGGCGTGCCAACGATTATGTCCAGTATCAAACATTCTCTTCCAAAACCCGTCAGTCCGCTTCCCACCCATTCCGGCCGCCCCGATAAAAGCCCTGTCCTACAGCCATGTGCCCGGTATAAATTTCCGGCCGGCTCCTTCCTATCGTCAACCCATTCTATTCCGGTCGTTTTTTCCGATCGGCCCAATATCCCTCATGGCGCACACGCGTAAACTTCCACGCGCTTGCAGCTAAGGCATTGAAAAGATGTTGTTATGATCGGGGCAAAACGTCATCGGGCAGCCGCTATCGCCGCCTGATCGGCATAGTTTCGCCTCTTGCGACCAAGTAATCCCGCTGTTTGGGCCTTTTCGCCCACCATGCACGCCCATCCGCTACCCTGAACGGGTCTGTCCAGACCGGGGTCAGGCCGTGGCCAGCCGGTTGCGGCGGGCGGCGGCATAGCTGTCGCTGGCGAAGAGGATGAGGCCCAGCCAGATCAGGCCGAAGCTCAGCATCTGCCCCTGGCTCAGCGTCTCGCCCAGCAGCACCACGCCGCACAGAAATTGCAGCGTCGGCGCCAGGTATTGCAGCAGCCCCAGCGTCGCCAGCGGCAGGCGCTGGGCGGCGGTGGCGAACAGCACCAGCGGCACGGTGGTGACGCCGCCGGCCAGGATCAGCAGGCCGGTGGTCGGCACGTCCTGGCCAAAGCTGATGCCGCCATGGCCCGACAGCCAGATCAGGTAGCCGATCGCGGGTGCGACCAGCAGCAGCGTCTCGACGCCGAGGCCCGTCATCGGCGCAATCGGGGTGAGCTTGCGGATCAGGCCATAAAGGGCGAAGCTGATCGCCAGCGCCAGGCTGATCCACAAGGTGGTGAGCGCGGCCGCAGCCAGGATGGCGACGCCGATCGCGGCGATCGCGATCGCCAGCATCTGTCCGCGCCGCAGCCTTTCCTTGAGTATGACGACGCCGAGGCCCACGCTGACCAGCGGGTTGAGGAAATAGCCCAGGCTGCAGGCGACGACATGGCCGTCATTGACCGCCCAGACATAGACCAGCCAGTTGATCGCGATCATCACCGCCGATGCCATCAGCGGCAGGACCAGCCGGGGCGTCCGCAAGGCGGTTATGAAGGCCGCCAGTCCCTTGCGCGCGGCCAGCAGCACCAGGATCAGGATGACCGACCAGATCACCCGCTGGGTCACGATCTCGATCGGGTCGACATGATGTAGCAGGCGGAAGAAGAGCGGCAGCATCCCCCAGATGCTGTAGGTGCCGATCGCGGCGATGACGCCCTTGCGGGCTTCGCTTTCCGCTATGGTCACAGGATTCCGCCGCCCAGGAACAGGCGCAGCGCGCCGAAGGCGGCGACGATCAGGCAGAAATTCTGCCCGCCCTTTTTCGACGACATCAGGCCGATGAAGGCGCCGAACAGCGCCATCGGCACCAGCAGCCAGTTGAGCGCGCCGAGCAGCGGAAACACCGCCGGGATCATCAGGACAAGGGTGACAAGACCGATCAGGGCTGACAGAAGGTTGAGCATAGTCCGACTGATGGCGGCTTTGCTGTCCCGGAACAAGACAAGCGACCATGCCACCCTGCAGAAACTGGCCCTGCGATGGGGTAGGGGCGTCTATGCACCCTGAATGCGAACGGAAAGTCCCGCTATCCGTTCTATGTGCCGGGTTATGAAGGAGCGAGGCGGATGGCGATTTCCAGACAAGTTGGTGTGATGGCGTTGCTGCTGGCGCTCGCGGCCTGTGGCAAGGGCGGCAAGGACGGCAATCTTGCCGCGCTGGACGACCAGTTGACCAACAATGCCGCGGACCCGGCGGTCAAGGGCGCGCTGGCCGATGATATCGTCGTCGATCCCAATCTGGTCGGCCAGTCGAACCGCAATGCCGTGCGCAGCGCCGATCGTGCCGCCAATGGCGCATTGCCGGTGCTGAGCGGCGACGCCGGCAAGGCGCAGGCGGAAGCGGCCAAGCTGGTCGGCGGCAAGCTGCTGTCCGCCCCGGCGCCGGTCAGCGGTCCGATCAAGAACAGTCCGATGACGCTGGGCGGGCTGGCGCGCGAACAGGCGCAACTGGGCGGCGGGGGCAATGCCGGCTGCGCCAAGAAGCTGGTCTATGGCATGCAATGGGCCAGCCGCATGCCCGATCCCTTCACCCTCTATCCCGGCGCGCAGCTGACCGAGGCGGCGGGTGCGGAGAAGGATGGCTGCACCCTGCGCGCGGCGAGCTTCGTGACGCCGGTGCCCAAGCAGGGCGTGATCGATTATTATTATACCCAGGCCCGCCGCGCCGGCTTCGATGCGGAACATCGCATCGTCGAGGGCGACAATGTGTTGGGCGGCACGCGCAAGGCCGATGGCAGCGCCTATTTCATCGTCTTCACCAATGCGCCGGGCGGCAAGACGGGCGTCGACATCATCGCCGACCACGGCCGATAAGCGTAAGGGGGGCTTCGCCCTCTTTTGCTGCACAGGGTCGCTTTGTTTCCAAAACGGAAACGATCTGTCGTCCTTTTGCCGGCTACAAGCCCGACCCGTGCATCGCTACATCCCCTGCAACAACAGGTGGGATCAAGGCGATGCAACACTCCGTCTTCAACCGGGCCGATACGGCCAATGACAATGTCGGCGAACCCTTTGACGCGCAGGAGCGCCAAGTGCTCTGGCTGGCCGATAGCGATCCGGCCAGTTCCGTGCCTTCGGTCCGCGCGCCGCTCGGCCGCTTGCGCAGCTTCCTGCGCGGCCCGGAACCGACCTACACCCTGGCCAATCCGCGGCTGGAAACGCTGCGCCAGAGCGCGATCATCCTGCGCACTGGCCGGTCGCTGACCGGCGAGGAGCTGGAGGCGTTCGATGCGGCGGGTTTCTCGCGCGAGCAGCTCGACCTGCTGCGCGTGCTCTACATGACCGGGGATGCCCGGCGGGCGGTGGTCCGTGCGGCCTGATCCTTCAGGCGGCGCGTTGCGCCAGCCGCCGATGCAGGCGCTGGAGATGCTGCGCGCATTCCATCTGGCGCATCCGCGTGTCGTCACGCGGCTGGCGCTGTTCTTCCTGATCCTGTTCGTGGAAATCGTCTTGTTCAGTGGCATCAACGGCATGGTCGATGATCTGCTGGTCTCCTTCGTGGCGACGGTCGCGGCGTCGCTGCTGTTCCTGCCGATGATGGTCAGCGGCCAGGCGCGGTGATCGTGGATGCCGCGCCCGGCTGGCGCCAGCCGGGCGGAGCGTGTAGCACCGGTCCGACGCGGAAGGAGAGCGGACGGGACGGCGCCATGGATCTGGATGATTTGCGCAGCTTTGCCCAGGTCGTGCGCCATGGCGGCTTCAGCGCGGCGGAGCGCGCCACCGGCGAACGCAAGGCGAAGCTCAGTCGCCGGGTTGCGCGGCTGGAACAGGTGCTGGGCGTCCGCCTGATCGAGCGATCGACCCGCAATCTGCGCGTGACCGATGTCGGCCGCGAAATCTATCGCCAGTGCGAGACGATCGCCGAGGGGATCGACGCCACCCAGGCGATCGCCGCGCGTGCCCGGTCGCAGATCAGCGGCAATCTGCGCATCGCCTGCCCGCCGGGGCTGGCCCGTTATCTGCGCACCGATGTCTTTGCCCGGTTCCTGCTGCTCTATCCCGACGTGCATCTGGAAATGCATATCAGCAGCCAGCGGATCGACCTGATCCAGGAACGGTTCGATGCCGCCTTTCGCGTGGATATCGACACCGTGCATGATCAGGCGCTGACGATGCATCAATTGGGACGGCTGGACCGCATATTGGTTGCCGCGCCGGCGGTGGCGGCGCAGGTCGCGGCAACGACCATCGCCAGCCTTGCCGACCTGCCGACGCTGAGCGTGGGCGAGCATGTCGAACATGATGAGTGGCTGTTGATGAACGGGCAGGGGCGACAGCATGTCGTCGCCCATCATCCCCGATTCTGCAGCAATGATTCAGCGACGGTGCGCGATGCGGCGGTGGCCGGGCTGGGCGTGGCGCTGCTGTCGTCAGCGGCCTGTTCGGTCGAGCTGCAACAGGGACGGCTGGTGCATGTCCTGCCCGACTGGCGGACCAGCGAGGGCATCGTCCACGTCCTCTTCACCGCGCGCACCGGCATGTCGCCGACCCTGCGCGCGTTCATCGACTATGTCGCGGAAAGTTTTCCGTCGCTGACGAGCGGCCCGCTGGCCTGAATGGCCGTCAGCGCAAGCCGGCTTCCTTGGTCAGGCTGTACAGCCCGCCGACGATCAGCCCGAGCGCCAGCATGTGCGCCGAAAATTCGAAAACAATATCAACCATCATCGATCCCCACCGATTGGAAGCGATCCTTCTGCGGCCATGCGCCTAACAAGCCGTTAATGCTGATGGGAAAGAGGGGCGCCCGGCACGATGCTTGACGCTTGTTTGTCCCGATCATAGCATTGGGGCCAAATTTGGTGGAGCGTTCGGAGACTGGGTTCCATGGAAGAAAATGTCCAGGAACGTGGCGCCGGATACCGCTATTCGCGGCGTGCGACCCTGCCGTTGATCCGGCAATTGTCGGTCGTGCCCAACTGGCGCAACGCGCTGCTGCTGGCGCTGCAATGGGCGGTGATGATCGCCGCCTGCGTGATCGCGATCCGGGCCGATCGCTGGCCGGCCTATCTGATCGCCGGCATCGTCATCGGCACGCGGATTCAGGTTCTGGCGGTGATGATGCATGAGGCCTGTCACGGGATGCTGTTCAGCAACCGGCGCGTCAACGACCTGATCGGCGACCTGTTCGTTGCCTATCCGCTCGCGCTGAGCATCGATCTCTACCGTGTCGCCCATATGGTGCATCATCGCCATACCAACACGATGCGCGACTATGATTATCGGGTGCAGCGCAAGGATGCCGACCAGCATTTCCCGAAAAGCGGGCGCGCCATGGTCGTGCTGCTGCTGCGCAGCCTGTCCGGCCTCAACTATTATCGGGCGGCGCGGGCGGCACGAATCTGGTCGCCCTTGTCCAATTTCCACAATCCGATGCGCTTCGGCTTCGATTTCCGGCTGGCGCTGCGCGTCCGCTACATCGTCTGGGCGGTGCTGGTCTATGGCGCGATCCTGTGGTCGCCCTGGCGCTGGCAGATATTGGGGCTGTTCATGATTCCCCAGTTCATCTGGGCCAATGTGTTCAACCGGTTGCGGGCGATGGCGGAACATAATGGCGTCACCGACGAGACGGAAATCCGCGGTACCCGCACCGTCATCCCGACCCTGATCGACCGGATCCTGATCGGGCCGCTCAATGTCAGCTATCATCTGGAACATCATCTGTTCCCGTCGGTGCCCTGGCATAATCTGCGCCGCTTGCACCGGCATCTGATGGCATCCGATCCGCTCTATGCGCGCGATGCGCACGTTACGCAGGGCTATTGGGGGGTGATCCGGGAATTGATGCCGCCGCCTGCGGTCAGTGGTCCCGATCGGCAGCAGGTTCCGGTCGAGACGAATCCGTAATTCGAAGGGGCGCACGGATCAGGGAATGACCAGTTCCATCCCCGCCTTCACCCGGTTGAGCGCCAGATAGCTGTGATAGCTGGCGACCGATTCATTTTCCGCGAACAGGCGGCGGGTGATCGCTTCATAACTGCGCATGTCGGGTGCGACGATCAGCATGATGAAGCTGCGGCCGCCGGTGACATAATAGCATTGTTGCACTTCGGGCGCGTCGCGGAACAATTGCTTGGCCTTGTCGACGCGCGCCGCCTTTTCATCGACCAGATTGACCTCGACGATCGATGTGACGCCCAGGCCCACCTGATCGGGATCGACGATCGCGACATTGCGCACGATCACGCCGCTGCGCTCCATCGCGGCGATGCGGCGCTGCACGGCGGCGGTCGACAGGTTGACCGCCTCCGCAATTGCGCGCTGGGGCATGCGGGTGTCGCGCTGGATCAGGCGCAGAATCGCCCGGTCGAAATGGTCGATCTTGGTGGTCTGGCTCATGAAATGAGTAATTGTTGCATTTGACCGGCCAATCAAGAGCGCCTTTCTCATGTCGATGATGATATTTCCCGTCACCTGAATTTTCGACAGGCGGAAGGCGAGCATGAACCAGTCACGAGCATCCGGCGCGATCCTGGCCGGCATCTTTTGCGGTATGGGAGCAGGGGCGCTCTGGGGCCTCGTCTTCCTGGCGCCTGAGATCGTGCCGGGCTTCAGCCCGCTTGAACAGGCGATCGGCCGTTATCTGGCCTATGGGCTGATGTCCGTGCTGCTGGTTGCGCCGCGCTGGCGGGCGATCCGGCCGCTGCTGACGCCGCGCATCCTGTGGGCGCTGGCCTGGCTCGCACTGGCAGGGAACCTCTTTTATTATGTGCTGCTGGTGAGCGCGGTGCAGATGGGGGGCATTGCCATGACCTCACTGGTGGTCGGCTTCCTGCCGGTGGCGGTGACCATCGTCGGCAGCCGGCAGGCCGGCGCGGTGTCGCTGCGGCATCTGGCGCCGTCGCTGCTGCTTTGTGTCGCGGGTGCGCTGTGCATCGGCTGGCAGGCGATCGTCATGCCGGGCGGGGGCGCGGTGGCGACGCGGATCATCGGCTTTGCCTGCGCGGTCGGGGCGCTGATTTCCTGGACCGCCTTTGCGATCGGCAATGCCCATTGGCTGCGGCGGATGGACGGTATCACGTCGCAGGACTGGAATTTCCTGATCGGCCTTGCCACCGGCGCGCAGGCGCTGCTGTTCCTGCCGTTGGTGCCGTGGCTGGGCAGTGGCACGCATGATGCGGCCGACTGGACCCGCTTTGCGGCTGTCGTGATCGCTGTCGCTCTGTTTGCCTCGATCGTCGGCAATGCGCTGTGGAATCGCATGACCCGGCTGCTGCCGCTGACCATGGTGGGACAGATGATCCTGTTCGAAACCGGCTTTGCCCTGCTCTATGGTTTCATCTGGGAAGCGCGGCTGCCGACGCCCTTGGAGGGCACGGCATTCGTGTTGGTGATCCTCTCGGTGCTGAGTTGCATCGCCGCCCATCGCCGTCCCGTCCCGGCGGAGGCCAGCATCGCCGCCTGAATGCGTCCTTTCCCCTTTGGCGGAATCGCGATAGGGCGACAATCATGACCAATATCTTCCTTGTTATGGGCGGCGGCGCGGTTGGCGCGGCGCTGCGTTATCTGCTGGGGCGGTTCGCCGGGCAGATGGCGCCCGGCGCGGCCTGGCCCTGGGGCACTTTTGCCGCCAATCTGATCGGCGGTTTCGCCATGGGCCTGCTCGCCGGATGGCTGGCGCGTGGCAGCACGGCGTCGGGCGAACCGATGCGGTTGCTGCTCGGTGTCGGCGTGCTCGGCGGTTTCACCACCTTTTCCTCCTTCAGCCTGGAGACGATGCTGATGATCGAGCGCGGCCAGATCGGCCTGGCGCTGGGCTATGCACTCTTCTCGCTGGTCGGCGCGGTGGCCGCGCTGGCGCTGGGTCTTACGGTTATGCGGAGTGTTGCGGCATGAAGGGGCGTCCTCCCGGCAAATCCGGCGGTCCGGCACGGGGCGGCAAGCCCGGCGGTAGCAGCGCGAAACCCGGCGGCCGCAGCGGCGCGCCCGGTCGCGCCC